>JAYVQJ010000548.1:0-1880 GCA_043777235.1 Planctomycetia bacterium | reverse complement strand
GGTGGGCCGGCGCTCGAAGCGAGCTTGTCCCACCCTACATCGTTGCAAGTCAGACAGTCGAACTATGGACGCAGAGGCGCGATCACTCGCGAGGCGTGTTGCTTGTTGATCTGCACCGTGTTCTTCGCGACGACAGCGTTCGCCGGGAACTCCAGAGCGAGCGGCTCTCCGGTGTTCGGGTTTGGCTCGAAGAACGGAGCGCCGGTGCTGGCGACGGTGACTCGAATGCGATGTCCCTTGGCGAAGATTTGGCTGATCCAACCGACCTCGAACGCGACCTTCTCCACTTTGCCGGGGGTGAAGAAGACTTCCTGCTCGAAGCCGTCGCGATAACGGCCGCGGCGGATGTAATCGACCAGCAGGATCGAGCGACCATCGGGATAGACGTCGCACACGCGGACGATGAAGTCGGTGTCCTTGGCTGACGATGTGACGAAGAGTTCTGTCGTCACGATTCCGGTCCATTCAACAGGCGCGGTGAGCGGTTCGGTGGTGAACGTGCGGACTTCGGCTTGCTCTTCAAACTTGCGAGCGTCCGCTGCGCCGGGGAAGCCCTTTGTGTTCGGGATGTTCGCCGGCTTCAACGGATCGGCAAGGAATGCGACGCTCGCGTCGGCGTCCGTCGGCAGCGACGTGTTGAGCTTGCCGCCGTCGCGCAAGAAGTACGACGTCGGTGTTGACGAGATCGGCCAGTCGTTCGTTTCTCGCCAGATGTTGCCAATGTAGCCCTGTCGCTCCGCGACAGGATTGCCGAGCGCGGGTTCCGCGTCTGTCGCTGCTTGTGAGTTTGTCGCGCGAGGAGCGTCAGCGGACGTTCGGCTTTCCTGTCGCGGAGCGACAGGGCTACATTCGCCCATGACGTAGTACCGCACGGTCGGATCGCGATCGACGAGGTTGTCTCGTCCCTTCAACCAGTAATCGAACCAGCGGATGAGGTGCGACTCGGCGTCGAACTTCGCGTTTTCTGGGAAGGTCAGCTCGCTGACTTTGTTCGTGTTCTTGCCGAGATATCCGCCGTGCAGCCACGGGCCGATGAGCAGTTGTTGTTTGCCGCGCGAGTTCGGTCCGGCTCGATGTTGCCGGCCGCGATAGCTTTCGATCGAGCCGATGTTCATGAAGTCGAACCAACTGCCGATCGTGAAGCAGGGCACGTCCATCTTGTCGAAGTGCCGCGAGCAATCTTCCTGCTTCCAGTAATCGTCGAAGGTCGGATGCTGGAACCAGTCGGCCAATTGAAGCAGGTTGTGAGCCGGCTCGCGGCAGACGGTCCCCATCCCTTTGAAACGCTCCGGCCGAGTCGTCCCGCCGATGCGATAGCCTTCTTGGTAGAGGCTCAGTCCCGTGTCGATCATGTACTGCGCGACGAGATGCGGCGGCTTCGTGACCGCTAGGAAATTCTGCGCGAATCCCGCCTGCGAACTGCCGAATGTCCCGATCTTGCCCGTGGACCATTTCTGTTTGGCGAGCCATTCAACCGTGTCGTAGCCGTCCTGGAGTTCGCCCCAACCGAGAGCGCGGTAGCCAACCCATGTTCCTTCAGAGAGACCGGCTCCGCGAAAGTTCTCCGCACAAACGGCGTAGCCCGCTTTCGCGAGCCGTGCGTTTCCTTGCCGAGTCGCCACTCCTTTGAGGTCGGCGTATCGTTGCTCATACAGCACCGGCCACGGACCATCGCCGGGCGGGAAGTAGAGGTACGCCGAGAGCTTCGTCCCGTCGCGCATCGGGATCATCATGCGTTCTTCGCGAATTCCGTAGAGAGCGACGTTGTCTTGTGCGACGAGCTGAGTCACCGACGAGAGCAACAATCCCAAGAGCAAAACGCGTCGCAACCAAAGCATGATGCAGACTCCCTCGATCAAAATGAAAAGGCGGTTCGCGAG
>JAYVQJ010000547.1:0-7195 GCA_043777235.1 Planctomycetia bacterium | reverse complement strand
TGAGTTGACTAAGCGAGTGCTCGGCGACGGTCCGCTGTATCGCGAGTTCCTGCTCGGCGAAGCGGACGAGGAACCGGTGGTCCCACCGGAGTCGTATCGCGAACTGAGACAGCAACTCGGTCAGCGTCCGCTCGAAAGTGTCGGACAAGCGATGAATTCCGTAGGTCGGCCTTCCCAGGCCGACACGAATCGCGAACCGGGTCGGCCTGGGAAGGCCAACCTACTTCCAGAAGGAACCGGCAGCAACAACTGGGTTGTCGCAGGGCGTCACTGTCGATCGGGAATGCCGATGGTTGCCAGCGATCCGCACATCGCCATCGAAGCGGTCTCGTGTTGGTACGAAGCTCATCTGTGTGGCGGCGACTTCAATGTCGCGGGCATGGCTTACGTCGGCATGCCTGCGATCATGTTCGGCCGCAACGAGCGAGTCGCATGGGGCATCACCAACAACATCTGCTCGCTGCGCGATCTGTATCAGGAGCGAACCGATCCCGCGCATCCCAACTGCTTCGAGTTCGACGGTGTTTGGGAACCGGCTCGCGAAGTGGTCGAGACGATTCGCGTTCGCGGGGCGGAACCAATCTCGCGCACGATTCGGTTCTCTCGCAACGGGCCCGTCGTGAATGAGATTTTGCCGCCGCCAGCCGCTGTCGCTAGGACGCCCTCGTCCGAGCCAAGAGGGGATAGCTCGGACGAGGGCGTCCAAGCGACGACGCTGAAGTGGCTCGGTGCGTTTCACGGCAGTTGGCTCACGGCGCTGCTTGGCATGGATCGTGCGAGATCGGTCGCCGAGTTTCGCGAGGCGTTGCGGCCGTGGCTTGTGCCGACTTTCAACTTGGTCATTGCCGATGTGACCGGTCAGATCGCCGTGCAATGCGCCGGACGAATTCCTCAACGCAAAACTTTTGAGCGCGGCTATCGAGCCGGATGGGATCGCGATCAGCAGTGGCTCGGTCTTCTGCCGTTCGAGTCGCTGCCGCACTCGATCGACCCGCCGCGCGGCTGGTTGGCTTCGGCGAACAATCGGCTGGCGGGGGACGATTACCCGTTCCCGTTGTACGGCACTTGGACCAGCGGCTATCGAGCAATTCGCATTCGGCAGATGATCGAAGCAGGGATCGCAAAGGCTGGTAGCGGAACTCGCCAGAGTTCCAATCCGAATTCTGACGAATTCGGCGACGACGGATTCACGGTCGATGAATTCCGAGCGATGCACCACGACACCGTCTCGCTGCGGGCCGTGACCTGTTTGCCTTCGCTGATCGCAGTGCTGGCGGACGTGGCCGACTCGCAAATCCAAGAAGCCGTCAAGCATCTTCAAAGTTGGGACGGCCGCGTTGAGACCGAACTCGTCGCGCCGACGCTATTCAATGTCTTCTTCTCGTTCTGGTCGAGAGCCGTTGCCGATGCGCACTTCGAGGGAGTCACCGCCGAATTGCTCGCGAAGCAAGCGGAGGGGATTGCCAGCCGATTGCTCGCCGATGATCCACACGGTTGGTTCTCCGCTGGCGAGCGACTGCCTCGCATTCGCCGAGTCTTTAGCAACACGCTCGCGTTTCTCACCGAGCAGTTCGGCTCAGACATTTCATCGTGGCGCTGGGGACGACGGCATCAGATGCCGCTCAAGCATGTGCTATCGACTCGCGGGGACTTGGCTCAGCTTTTGAATCACGGCGGCGGGCCAGTGAAGGGGGACATGATCACCGTCTGCAACACCGGTAGCGGACCCAACTGGGTGGCCAACACCGGGGCCGGCTATCGACTGATCGCGGATCTCTCGACGAATTCTTTGTTGGCGGTCGATTGCCAGAGCCAATCCGGAAATCCGGGGACGCCGCATTACTACGACCAACTCGACGCTTGGTCGAGCGGCGAGTATCACACCTTGCCACTCAACCGTGACGCTGTTTCGCAAATCGCAGTCGAGCGGCTGCAATTAACTCCGACGAGTTAAGTAGACCAGTCACTTCGTGACTGGAATCTTCGAGTCACGGAGTGACTCGTCTACTTTTCTTGCGTGTCTTCTTCGCGGAGGCCATCCCATGTCCGACCAATCGTTCTCTCGCCGCGATTTTGTCTCTGCCGCGGGGGCCGCTGCGGCTGGCCTCGCGTTCGTCAATCACGCTGTCTCGCAGGAGAAGACGCCCGGCACGCAAGTTGGCGATCGCACCTCGACGATTCGCATCACGGCACTCAAGACCTACTGGGTCGGGCCGATTGTCTATGTGAAGATCGAGACCAATCATGGCGTCACCGGTTGGGGCGATCTCAAGGGAGTCGATCCGCGTGTTTCAAAGCCGCTGGCCGAGTCGCTATTTGAGCTGCTCGACGGCGAGAACCCGACGCGCGTCGAGCATCTCTGGCAGAAGCTTTTCCGAGCACACCGCAACATGCGCGGCGGAGCGTTGATGGTCCACACGCTCGCGGCCATCGATATGGCGCTGTGGGACATCACCGGCAAACTCTGGGGTGTGCCGATCTATCGAATGCTGGGCGGACCGACGCGCGATCGCATCCGGGTCTATCACACCGATAAGGCGGTGAAGGTTCCGCCGCACGGCATCTACGAGCACTCCGGGAACCCGTCGGACATCGAGAATATGGTCAAGGCAATCAAAGCCGCTCGCGACAAAGTTGGTCCCGACGGAGCGGTCATGTTCGATGCGCACTCGGCCGTCCCGCCCGCGACGCTGATTCAACTCGCGGCAGCGCTCAAGCCATACGACTTGCTGTTCATCGAAGAACCGGCAGTCCCCGGCAACATCGAAACGTTCAAGCGACTGAAACAGCACATCAACATCCCCCTGGCCACCGGCGAGCGCGACCGCACGATCTGGGGAGTGATTCCATATCTGCAAGAAGGTTGCATCGACATCCTGCAACCCGACTGTTGCCACACTGGCGGCATCAGTCAGATGAAAAAGATCGCGACGCTTGCCGAGGCGTACTTCGTTCCGATTGCTCCGCACTGCACGGCGACGTTCCTGGGCATCGCCGCCAGTTTGCACGTCGTCTCGTCGATCCCGCTTTTCTTGATCCACGAATTCTATCCGCAAAACGCTGGCTTCAACGTGCCGGGGCTGACTCGGATGCACTACGAGTTGGACAAAGACGGCTACATCGGCCTGCCGCCAGGGCCGGGACTCGGTGTTGAGGTCGACGAATCCAAGCTCATCGAAGAAGCCAAGAAGCCGCAGACCTACAAGTGGCCCGGAGCCAAGTTGAAAGACGGCTCAATCGCGGATTACTGACCGCCGTCTTGAAACGAGCAGAGAACCGCGTTTCGGGCCACGGATGGAACACAGATGAAACACGGATTGAAAGTTGGAATTGGAAATCTAATCCGTGTTCAATCCGTGTTTCCTCCGTGGCGAAAATTTCTTTTTGATGCCCTCTGCCGCGTTGCGGGCGGGTGGTACGTCCCTGAGTCATCGAAGGGCTTGGCTATTCGTCAGAGTATCTCCACGCCCTTGCCAGGGCGTGCCACACAATGAGGAATTGATCGTTCAATGCAAATCGTGACTTGCGGGAATTCGTGGCTTGCGTAGCATCGACCGCAGCCTTCCAGTTTGGCATAGTGGTATCAACTTCGCCGTCGTTGGAATGCTCGCCCAGGAACCGACACCGTGCGTCACGAACCTCCGGACCATTGGAAAGCGATCACCGGGCCGTCTGGCTGGTTTCACATCGGGTGCCCGCCGACGTGGAGCGTGCAGATATTCGAAGGAGTGACGCACATCATGTTGCCGGAGCAAGCCGGCATCGTTTCGATTCGCTGCATCTGGGGCGATGTACCCAAGCTCGATGAGGCGATTGAATTCGACCGACTCTTTCCGCGCCGTCGCAAGGTGCGCCGTATTCAATCGCTGCGAGTGCCGCAGCCATCGGCCGGTTGGGCTGGCGATGCGGTGCTCGATCCGCCGCAATCGTGGTGGCGACGCTGGTTCTCGCGGCCGAAATGGCACCGCTGGACCGCTTGGGCCATCGAATGGCCGAGCATGATGCTGCTCGCCACGTTCGTTGAGCGGGGCGATCGGCCCCACGATCCCGAAACTGACACGCTCGTCAGGATGGTGCTCAATACGTTGGAGGCTCCCGACATGATTGCTGACCCACCGAATATCTTCGCCGCTCGCGCGCTGAAGTTGGCTCGCGACAAATTCCCGCTGCTCGAATGCGAGCAAACGGGTGAGTTCCAACTGCGGCTCGGCAAGTCGAACGTGAACCTGTTCAACTTCTATCGCTCGTATGTGCAGTCTCCTGATCGCTTCGAGAACATTCTGCTGCCGGCGCTGACCACCGTCGTTCAAGTCCAAGAATGGGGCGAAGAGCAAACGACGCCGTCGCTCGATTCCGTCCGCGACCGCATCATGCCGATGCTGTACCCGGAGAAAGTTTGGAAGCAGAACTTCCCGAACTTCGTCGGCGAACCGTGGGTCGCGAACCTGATGATTCTGTACGTCGTCGATGAAGCCCAAGCTTACTGGTACATCCGCAACGAACTGCTGGAGAAGTGGCACCTCACCGCCGAGGAGCTTCACGAGTTGGCGCTGAGCAACCTCGACCGCTACTTCGAGGATCACCCCTCCGAGATGATGCTCACCGGCCAAGAGGACGGCCCCAAACTGCTGATGCCTCACAAGCCGGACGCCTACAACACGTCCCGCCTGCTCAGCCAGTCGTTCCACGAAAAAGTGCGCGACGTGCTCGGCACCGAGTTCGCCGTTGGCCTCCCCAACCGCGACTTCTTCGTCGCGCTCAGCACCGACGCCCCCGACATGGTCAACCACATCCGCGACCGCGTCCGCGAAGATTTCTCGCAAATGGACCACCCGCTGACCGACAAACTTTTGTTGGTCAGCCCGGATGGCGTGAGCGAGCTGCCTTGAGCCGTCGTGCTCTCAGTGGACAACGAGAAGAAACATGGCCTACGACTGGCATGTATTTTTGCAACCAGCAGATCAGTGGCTAATAAACTATTCGCTTCTGCCGACTGATTTATCATTGACCGCAGTCCAACTATTCTCCGTGGGCCATGCTTTAGAGCTCTATCTGAAAGCAGTGAATTCCAAACTCACCGGAGACATTTATGCGGCCGTCGAGTGGGGCCACAAAGTCGATCGAATCTGGGATGACTGTAAGAAGCGCGACCCGAAATTCCTTCCGACTTACGAATTGAGGATGGCAGTTCTCAGTCGAGATATTCTCGACCCAAACGATTACTCGAATTGGGCAAATGAGGACCTTCTACACTTTGTCAAATACCAAGAGCTTTACACCGTCGCTAAACACCTTGCTGATTTGAAGTACTTCGGCGCGCCGCTGAAGAGTATCAAAGGAGCCTTTGCTTGCGCTTGGGTGTTTCCAAATCCGATGTGGGCCGATCTGTTCCGTGAAATCCGTATCTATCTTGGACTTCCTGAAAATGGTCAGCTCGATTTCATCTCGTACTATCTTGAGAATGCGTCGCTTCCTTCAACGAGCATTGATTTCTTGAATCAGGTTCTCGGTAATCGTTAGCCAAGTCGTGTCGTCTCCCGCCGTCCGCTGACGAACAACGGCTCATGTCCGGCTGGACGGCTCAAGCTAGCGAGGATTCGCCGACACCGGCCCTCCGTTTGGCGGCCGAGAACAACGCGAGTGGCGAGCCGAGCGGCGTCTGTCATCGGACAATTTCGAGGAACGTTGTCCGGGGCCTCACGGCCTCCGGCTCGCCGAAAAGTAGCCGTCATCGCTCCGCGTGACGAGCCTTTCACGTTTGACTCGCGAATGGTATTTGAAGCGTTCGATGCCGATTGTCAGAAGGCTCATCACGCGGAGCGATGATGGCGACTGTTGTGAAGCCAAGTAGGTCAGACCAGGGATGAGTTGGCATTCGGTCAGCAATCCGAAGTTGCTGGACGTGCAAGGGGCATTGGACTCTCTGCCATCGTTGCCGTTGACTGACTCGCCGACGCCGAAGCATGAAGCGGTCAGAGCGACCAGAACGGATCACGCTCACAGTTCGCTTGGACAAGGGCTTGGAAAAACTCATACAAACGAGGGCATTTCGAGCGACTCGCTGACACATTCGCCCGGTCTAACGGCAGTTGCCGGCTCGACTCACCAGCGCGCCGAAAACCCCATGAAACCCAGCGAAAAAGCCTTGTTCGCGGGGTTTGCGAACAAGGCTTTTCAAGTGGAGCGGAAGGGAGTTGAACCCTCGACCTCTGCATTGCGAACGCAGCGCTCTCCCAACTGAGCTACCGCCCCGAACTGCTCTGCCGCCTAGCCAGCGGAGGGCGACGAGAGGATAGCAAGTTCGCGATTGAAGGAAAGGCATTTCGGCGATTTGACGGCGACGTGATCAGCGACAGCCTGAGCCAAGCTCGACACGCTCGACGAGGCGGATTCGACGAGCTAGTTTCACGTTCGCTTCTCGTGGCACGGAATCGTCGAATTCTTCTCCCGCAAGCTCGGAGTCACCCATGAAGTCCTGCATCGCCGTTGTCTTCTCGTTAGTTGCTTTGACGAGTTGGTGCTCATTGTTCGCGGCCGATGAACCCAAGCCTCTTGAACCGACACAAGCCAATGTCTCGTACGGTCCACACGAGCGAAACGTGCTCGACTTCTACAAAGCCAAGGGAGACGGGCCGCGTCCGCTGCTGATCTTTATTCACGGAGGTGGTTGGACCGGCGGAGACAAGAAGCAGGATGCGAAAGCCTTCCTGCCGTTTCTCGACAAAGGGATTTCCTACGCGGCGATCAACTACAGATTCACGCCGGACAACCCGCTGCCGGCTCCGGTCCATGACGCCGCGCGAGCGATCCAGTTCATCCGCACGAAAGCCGCCGAGTGGAACATCGACACGAAGCACATTGCTCTGACCGGCGGCAGTGCTGGAGCCTGCACATCGATGTGGTTGCTGCTGCATGATGACCTCGCCGATCCGAAGGCGACCGATCCAGTGCTGCGTGAATCGACGCGAGTCTGCGCCGCGGCCGTCAACGGCGGTCAAGTTTCCATTGACCCGAAAGTCTGCGAAGAATGGTTGGGGCCGAACGTGCTCAAGCACCGCATGATCAATATGGCGGTCGGTGAGAAGACCATCGAAGGTGCATTGACCAACTACGAGAAATACCGCCCGCTGTATGTTGAGTTCTCGGCCTACAACCACGTCGATGCCAAAGACCCGCCGTTGCTGATGACCTACGG
>JAYVQJ010000546.1:0-7196 GCA_043777235.1 Planctomycetia bacterium | reverse complement strand
CGAGAGCCGGTTGGCCAAACATCGCATTGCACGCTAACCCGAGGGCCCAAGCCGAAGCGGAACCGACCACGAGCCAACCTCCAATGATGGTCGCGGTTTTGGCGACTCCGGGGTTCCACACGATGCTCAGCAGCCCCGCAACTCCGAACGCGATGGACGTCACGATCCATGTTCTGGAGAGGGCAAATCCGCCCGATCCCAGCAGGACGGTGGCCATGATCCAGTTCTTGTTGCTGATGTTCTCGCCGAGGATCGACCGCCGTTGTAAGAAGGGTCGGTCGTCGATTTTCTTATCTTTGACGCGCATGATCATCTCCCGAGGACTTGTTTGTAGAGGGATCACTCGCCCGCCCTCGAGGATTGCTTGAGCAACACAGTCAACTTCGGAATCGCGGACATGCGCCGCCAACGCACGTCACTTGATGGGCCACCTACTCTTCGTCGCCGCTGTCTCGCAGAGTTCGCTTCGCCGCCGAAAGATCGTGAACGAGCAGTTGAAACTCGACTTCAAGCGTCTTGCCGGCGAGCGGATGATTGCCGTCCACGACGATGGTTGTCGGCCGGACTTCGACGACCGTCACCTTGCGCCGCCGCCGCGAATTCACGCCGATCGTCGTGAGCTGCGTGCCGACTTTCAGGATTTGCTCAGCCGGAAAACGTTGTCGCGAAATCTCACGAATCAGTTGTGGCCGGAAGACTCCGAACGCATCGGGCGGTTGCAGAGTCAACTGCTTCCGTTCCCCTTCGACCATTCCGACCACCGCTTTGCTGATGCCTGGCATCACTCCGCGGCTGCCGACGGTGAATTCAAAGACTTCGCGACCGAGGCGTTTGACGCCCGCCTTTTCATCTTTGAATTCCCCGGAGTATTCGACTCGGACGTGATCCCCGACTTTGGCTTTCATCACTTTGGAACTTGCCATCATCCACGTTTCCTTTCGTATTAGATCGACGACGACCGCTCAGCTTCGGCGAGCGCCGCGTGTCCATTCATGAATTCGTTGAGGGCTCGCTCCGCCTGACCTTTGTTATGGCCACACCGCTCCTGAAGGAGTCCGACCATCCGCTCACGCTGTCCGCCGATCGTGTGCAGATCGTCCTCCGTCAGCTCGGCCCAATGCTCTTTGATCTTGCCGCGCCACTTGCCCCAATTGTTTTTGATCTGATCCCAATTCATCTCAATACCCCCACAAACCAAGAATGTTGCCGTCGCATGAACAAAGCGTGGCATCGGATGTCAGCGTCGTCCGAAATCGTCGTCACTCGACTTCAATCTCGTTGGACATACCCAAAGACCTGCTTCGTCCTGAAGCTGGAGTAATTCGCACGACGAAATGCGATGAGAGTCCGAGGTGCGTCAGAATCTGCAAATGCAAAAAGCCGACGCAGCGGAATACCCTGAGGCCTTCCGCCGCGTCGGCTTACTGTTTAACGCGCCACCGGATTGAACCGGATTGCGATTTATCGAGTGATCCGAAACCGTCGAGACGCGGTTGAAACCTCTTCGCGTCTCCGATGTGCCCACTCTAACACTGCCCCCTAGGAAGGGAAGCCGATTCTGGCTCTTCTCTCAGGATTGATCACCTCCCATGACGCGATCTCAGCAGAGTCGCCGTCGGATGTTTGGCTTCCGACAAAGAGCGTTTCCAAAGCCCTGACCCAGAAACAACTGGGGCGCACGTCACCGCTTCTTGGGCAAAGTCATTCTGAACGCTTTGCGGAATACGTCCGCCAAAATTGATTCTGAAAAAGTTCCTCGGGGTCGTAATGCCGTTTGAGTTCAAACAACCGAATCGCCTGCGGATAGGCTTTGTGAAACTGCTCCGGCGTTGCGTGCAGGCGATAGGGCAAGTAGTAGCGGCCGCCGTGAGCCAGAGCAGTGTCGATCAACTCACGAGTCATCGCTTTCATCCGTGCTTCGGACTCTGCGGTCATCGGCTGCTGAAACAGCATGACGAAGGCGATCATCCGCTGGTCGGCGTACCGCAGGAACGAATCGTGATCCTCGTTGACGCTGCGGACGGTCACGTTCAGCAGGTCGCAGTGATGTTTCGGTACGACGGAGCGCATTGCGTCCACGAACGCGACGATGCCGGAGCGCGGCAGAAAATATTCGTGCAAGATGTCGGTCGATGTGGCGGATCGGTTCTGAAGCGCCGTAACTTTCTCGTTGAGCAGTTGATTTCGTGAAACAACCTTCTTGATCAGCCACGGTTGCAGTTTGGTTTCCGCAGTCCAGCGCAGCTCTTTGCCATAGTCGCTTTCGGCGGAGCCTCGAAAGATCGCGCGTTGCAGCTTCGCATTTTCGGGGTCCGCCAGTTTCGGGATCTCGCCCTCGTCACGGATGAATGCCGTCAGTAGCACTTCGCGAAACAACGGGTTCGGGACGATGCTCATCCGCGCGTAAACCATTTCGACATCGGGCCGGTCTTTGACTTGCTCGTCGTAGGTCGTCAGCGCAGCGTCGGCCGGGACAAGGAACTGTTCCATCCGGTAGCGGGCGTTCGGCACGACCTTCAGTTCGACATCGAGAATTACGCCGAACAACCCGTAGCCGCCGAGCACCAACGAGAACAGTTCCGAGTTCTCGGTGCGGCTGCAAGTCACGATGCGGCCATCGGCTTCCATCAGCCGAAACGATTCCACCGTCGAAGCGATCGGCGGCCGATCGAATTGCCAACCGTGACAATTCACGCTGATCGAGCCGCCCACCGAGAATGAATTGTTCGACTGCATCACCGCGACCGAACAACCTCGCGCGTCGAGATACGGGATGATGTCCTCCCACAACGCTCCCGCTTGTACGTGCAACCGATCCTTCGCGTCGTTGAGCGTCATGCGGCGAAACGGACGCATGTTGATGACGATGCCATCGGGAGCGATCGTGTGGCCGCCCATGCTGTGCCGCGCTCCGGCAATCGAGACCGGAAGCCGCTCACGCCGCGCTAACTCCAGTAACGCTGTGAGTTGCTTCTCAGCTTTATCGGCATCCTCCGGAATATCCCAAACGCGATTGATCTTCGTCAGATTCAACCGACTGGCATCATCCGCGAAGCCCGGAGGAATCGCCGGCAACGATCCAATGTCGTTCTTGACCGCTCGTAACAGATGCCATGTCGGGCGGCAGGAGATCGCCAACATCACGATCACAAATCCAACGATCCAGCGCGTTCGCTTCGTCCAGATTTTGCGAATGAGTTTCATAGTTCAATGATGCCGAAAAGGGCGGGGTCATTTCACGACGAGACTGACTTGTTCGATCGCTGCGTGACCCGACTTGCGAAATGGACGGGGCATCGGTTGGGCTTGTCCTTTTTCGTCGATCGTGCGCGAGCGCAGCGTGTACTCACCCGCCGGCAGGCCCCCCAGCAGTACGGCCCAGTGCGCTTTGCTCAGTCGCATCGGCCAGGTCTTTGGTCGGCCCTCGGCATCGAAGCCGAGCGTGCTGGGCGGGATCTTGCCGTCCGGCAACTCGCCACCCCAACTGCCGGGCTTCGGTGCATCGAGGATCGTTGCGTCGGTCCAAGTCGGTGTTGTGAAGTTCGGATCGTTCTCCGGCTCTTTGCCTTTCTGACAAATCCAAACTTGGACTTTGTTCAACCCGCTAATGCCAACTTGAGCATAACCGGTCACGGGGATCGGCTGATTGGCGGCGACTTCCTTCGGGAACGACAACGTCGCGGCCCACGTCTTGAGCGGGCTATCGACATCGTTGTTGCCGTCGATGTAGGTGTCGTTCGCGTACGCGAGGTTCGTCAGCACGATGTGGCTGAGCCACTTGATCGACTTGAAGCCATACGCTTCCGGCACGACGACACGCACCGGGCCGCCGCGTTCGGGCGACAAGAACTGACCGTTGAGCTTGTAGCACAGAATCACCGGCGGCAGGTCATACGGGTCTTCAAACACTCGGCCAATCGGCAGCGAACTACGAAACATTTGCCCGGCGTCATCGTTGTGATAGCCGTAGTAAAACACGCGCCGCAGATTCTCGACCGGCTGCGTGCGCCAGATGATCTCACGCAGCGGGACTCCCTCCCAAATACCGGTGCCAAGCGGGCAGCCGATATTGAGGCAGGTCATCACCTTCGCAAATCGGACGGCGTGCGTCTCGGCGATCTGCATCAGTCCGTTGAAGTCGAGTGCCGTCCCGTCCGCTTTGGTCATCGGCTTCTTGAGGCGTGTCGCGGACTTGTCCGTGTCGGAGGTGACTTCCAGTTTCCACGTCTCGCGCGTGAGTCCAACCTCGGTCATCTTCTCCGGCGGCAGCGAGTGCGGCAACGGCTTGCCACGTGACACGTCGCGAAACTTGTCCGGCGGCGTGAGAAACGATTCGAGCTTCCCGATCGCTTCGGTGAGCTCCGGTGCGACGTCGCCTGCTCGCGCGGATTGCGTTCGCGTGGCAAGCAACGCCGCTCCGGCAACACCGGCGCTCAGAAAGAACCGACGAGTGAGTCGGCCATGCTCGGACAGAAACGTGTCGAGAGGAGTCATCGCATCGGCCCTCCGGAAAAACGGCGATTGCGGTTGGTCTCAACGATCTCCGAGAGGTCGCTGTGGAAGTCTGCAGCTTAGTGCTCGTGCGAATGCTTGATCTCGCCGGTGAACTCTTTGCCGCCGATGCTGACTTTGAACTTACCGACGGTCTTCGGATCGTGATGGAACGCTTCGATCAAGTCTTCGCTTTTGATCTCGAAGCGAGACGACTTGCCTTCGCCGTCCCCGTCCTGCGGCACGGCGGCCAGAGCGTGCGTGACCGGAGCATCCTTGCCGGGCATCTCCAGCGACAACTCTTTCGCTTCAATCGCGACGGCCGCCTTCGCATCTGGTCCGAGCAAATACAGGATGACCGTGTTGTTCTCTTCGTCGAACACGACTTCGGCGTGGAATTCCTCTTCGCCAAGTTCGATCAGTTCGCCTTTGTGCGGTCCTTGTTCGTGGCCGTGATCGTGTGTGTGAGCATGTCCGTGCTCAGCGTCGTGAGCGGTGTCCTTGGCTTTGTCGAAGGTGCGGAAGTCGCCTCCTTTGTCGTTCCCGCAACCGGCGAGTCCCGACAGTCCCAACATTGTCACTGCCGACAACAGCCACATCCCAGTTTTCGTTCGCATCTCCATTCGCCTTTCGATTTCAGAGTTTTGATTTGCTTTGATCCGTCGTTCCGTCGACGGGCCAAATTATGGTGGCTTGGCTTCGCTGAGCAAGGCGCGGGACGTTGTTGTCTAGAACAACCCTCGCCCACAAACCAACAGGCGAGCCGGGCGGCGTTAGCCCCCGGACATTTCACAGCACGGAGACGTCCGGGGGCTGACGCCATCCGGCTCGCCGAATCGCTCACGGCCGCAGGCACAAGAAACTTGGAAGCGAGCCACTTCTCCGTTGAGGCGTTCCATTTGGGTGGGTCGTCAACCGCAGGTTTCTAAGTGTATGGCAACATCTCTAGTTGGCTGGAAACCTCAGGTATGCTTAGTACCGTAGGCACAGCCTTGAAGCCATTGGGTATCCAAAGTGCTCTAACCTCGGACTCCTTGTCGAAACCAGTCGTGCCGCCGCTGGGCTTGAGGAAAGCACAGTGTTTGTGGGTGTGATCGCGATAGTTGTTTTTTCGATCCGCGTATTCAACATCGTCCACGATGCACTCACCAAGGGTTTGTGGTGCCAGCTTTGTTCTCAAATGGACGTCGATTAACTCAAAGAAATCAACTGCATTTGTAATCCTCAAACATCCCTCGCCAAATCTTTCCCTCATGTAACAGTCATTCTCGTTTGCAGAAATGCAGAACACGAAAGCGTTCTCGACTGTCTCCAAGCGATGGACCGCATTCTCTCCGACCGTAACAACTGCGTCCTTACCACGGACCTCAATTCCGGCCGGATCAACGCCAAGCAGTGCAGCTAGCTCTTTTGCGTTAAGTGAATTCCTTCCGGGCATTGACGTGGTGATCTTGGTTCCTTCACCGATATCCCTGGCTGCTTCGTTTTCTGCATTACGGCAAGCTTCAAGCGTGGAGACCCGGATACTGCCTCCCAAAATCAAGGAAGAGATTTTCGGCGGATCGTATCTGTATAGAGCATGGTGAGAAGAACGCATTACGACCATCAGCGTCCCGCCTCCGAAGTTGTTTGTACTCAGCTAAATCGCAGATAACGCACCACGACCTCTCCGGAACCTTTGCAAAACTCAATAACCAGATGACGAAGCAGCCTTGCCGGCCGACGTGATCGCAGGCAATCCCAAACGAGTCCGGCACTCGTTCAGGATTTCGGCGGTCTTGCTGGCTCCGCAGCGGGTGATGAAGGGGCGGGCTGGTCTAAGCGACGACTGCTTGGCGTTCTTGAAGGCGAGTCAACAGTCGTGAGGCCGCTGCCACGAACTCGTCGTCCTCGCAGTCCCACACGGACTCCGGCTGTGGGCCTCGCGCTTGCGTCGCGAGGTTCGTCAACATTTGGCCCAGGCGAAGTTCGGGATCGGCTTCGCTCAGCTCGGCTAACAAACGCAGCAGTTCTTCTCGTGAGCGAGTCATGACAATTGACTTCCAGTGTTCGGCTGCTTTTGAGTCCCGCCAGGGACGAATCGATAATAGCCCAGCACTTGAGTGCTGGGAAACGAAACGACGAAGACAATGGAGTCCCGATAGGGACGAAAGAAATCTTTTCGCAGTCTGTCGTCCCTAACGGGACTATCAAGTCTAAATTCGTCCATTCTCCCAGCACTCAAGTGCTGGGCTATTTTCGGGTGTCCCTATCGGGACAGACACAAGCGGACCAGTTTCAAGAAATCAGTAAGTGGTTGAAGCAACTGCCTTCTCCGCCGAAGCAATCGCCGGTAATCCCAATCGCGTGCGGCACTCGTTCAGGATTTCGGCGGTTTTGCTGGCTCCGCAGCGGGTGATGAAGGGGCGGGCTTCGAGGAGTTGGTCGAGCGTGCGGATGCCTCCGGCGGCTTTGACTTGGACGTGCGGCGGCGAGTGCTCGCGCATCAGCTTCAGGTCGGCCAGCGTCGCGCCGCTGGTGCCGTAGCCGGTCGAGGTTTTCACCCAGTCGCAATTCAGCTCGCCGCAAATTTCGCACAGCCGCATCTTGTGCGAGTCCTGCAAGTAGCAGTTCTCGAAGATGACTTTGATCTTCTGCCCGGCCGAGTGCGCGGCGCTGGTGATCTCTTGAATCTCTTGCCGAACGTAGTCCCATTGGCCGCTCAG
>JAYVQJ010000545.1:0-1884 GCA_043777235.1 Planctomycetia bacterium | reverse complement strand
ATTCTGTTCTGATCCGTGTTTCATCCGTGTTTCATCCGTGGCTCTGATTGCTTTCTGCTTGTTGACGCAGGATGGCATCGCGGGCGGCGATGTGTCTTTGGAGGACTTCATTCATGGAGGTCTGCACGCCGGGCAAGTGTGTGACGAGTTTCTCGAACGCATCGCGTGAGATGCTGATGAGATCGAGCGGCGTCTTGGCTCGCACCTCGGCACTTCGCGGGTGGTCGGCGATCAGAGCCATCTCGCCAAAGACGTCGCCGGCTTTCAGCGTTGCCACCGATTGGCCGTCACGCAGCACGTCGGCTTCGCCGCTGACCACGACGAAGACTTTGTCGCCGAAGTCTCCTTGATCGAAGACCGTCTCGCCCGTGTGCAGGTGCTCGCGCGAGACTGAATCGGCGCGGAAGATGCGCACCTCGGTGATATCGCGCGGCAGAAAAATGTCGAGACACCAATCGGTGAAGATTCGCCACTTGCGATCGAGGCCGGGGAACTTGCTGAGGTAGACGGCTCGCCAAAAGATCCACGCGATGAAACCGCGCAGTTTGATCCCCATCACTTCCGCGACCGCATTGCGATGTCCCAGCGACGCGAGTTTGCCCAGTCCTGTGAACGAAAAACGTCGCAGCGGAGTCCCTCGCAGCGTCGCCAGGATATTTGCAGCACAAGTCTTCGCTTGCCGAAGTGCGTGCTGTGCCGTCGGCGGCGACATGATCCCATCCGGCTGAGGCACCGCCGCGCAATCTCCCAATGCCCACAGGAACGTCGATCCTGGAACGTGCATTTCCGGGGCGACGATGACTCGGCCACCTTTGTCTTTTTCGACCGGCAGTTTTTCGACGAGTCGATGCGGTGCTGCGGGAACAGTCGCGACGACGACGCGCGCGCCGATGAATTCCGGCTCCGGAGAATTCTTGTCTTGCAATACCGCGCCGTCGGCCGTGACCGCCTTGAGGCGAGTATTCAGCCGAATCTCGATGCCACGCTGTTCGAGAATTTTGTGAGCGTACTTCGCGAGATCTCCACCCAACTCCGGCAGGATGCGATCCGCGCTTTGCAGCAGGATGACTCGCAGATCGCTCACCCGAAGAGACTGATACGCCGAGACCGCGCTCTGCAAAAAGTCGTTCAATTCGGCGATGCACTCGACGCCGGAGAAGCCGCCTCCTCCAACGACGAAGGTCAGCAACCGCTTCCGTTCCTCTTGATCAGTTTCGTTGTCCGCCTCTTCGAGCACCTGCACGATCGCTGTCCGCAACCGCAGCGCATCGCCGAGATATTTGAACGGAATCGCGTGCTCGTTCATCCCCGGCACCAAGTCCGAGTTCAATCGCGAGCCGAGCGCGACAACCAGATGGTCGAACGGCAACTCTTTCGTTTTCGGCAGAAACTCCGGGCCGAGCGTCACGACTTTGCGTTCGAGGTTGATCTCAAGAATCTCGCGCGTGTGCAATCGCGTTCGTTTGGCCATCCGTCGAATCGGCGTGATGACATGCAACGTCTCGATCGTCCCGCTGATGACTTCGGGAAGCAGCGGCTGGAAGACCATGTAGTTTTCCAGGCTGACCAGCGAAATCTCGTACTGATCCCGTTCGCCCCAGAACATTCCCTGTTCGAGAAACATCGCGGTGTAAACACCCGCGAAGCCACCTCCCAGAATCAGGATTCGTTTTTTGTCGCTACTCATGAGCTATCCGACGCCAAAGATGTGAACGCGACCGCCGCGAAGTGAGTGAGCGTCACTGTCAAACCACTGGTCCGGAATGTCAAGCGGGCGCGCGATGCCGCCCACGGCTGGCTAATTCTTCGCATTGCGGAAGACGTAGGGTGGGTCGAGTCATCGAGACCCACCAGAACTTCGCACAAGTGGTGGGTCTCGATGAC
>JAYVQJ010000544.1:0-26938 GCA_043777235.1 Planctomycetia bacterium | reverse complement strand
ACCCAGCGCCCACAATTCGCGGGGAAGTCCACCCTTTCACAAATTCGCGAGCTTCAGGTGAAGCTTTGAGGATGGTATTTCTCTCTTCTCGCGACAAGCAAAGGTGGCCACCATCTGAGGGCTGATTACCTTTCATCATCGCGCCTCGACCATCAAAAGGCTTAAAGGCAGCTTCAATCACCACATCAGCACCCGCAACAAGATACGAGTTGATGCCAGACACTTCTCTAACGGCAGAGGTTCCATTGAAACCAGTCGAGTAAATTCGTGCTGAGCGAGGACTACCTTTGCCGACGCCAACAATCACCACGGTCACGCCAGCATTATGGCTCGCGAGATTGCTCCATTTGAATGACGTATGGGCGAAATGGATGCGGTTCCCATCGTTAGCAACTATGGGCCAAAGAAGCGGCACTTGCTGACCTTGGCATATGGAGTTAGTACTCACGAACGCGAAGCTTCCGCCATTCTCAGAGACGTGGTGTGACGCCTTAACAAACCATCCTGCGATGTAGTCCAAGTTCTTCCAGCCGCTGGTCTTTTCCTCGAACAATGCCCTCAAGTCGCTTTTCTGATCTGGAGTCTGATTGCTACTCCCTTTGTACGGTGGATTGCCACAGATGTAGGTCTCGCCGCCCGTGTTCTCGAAATCGAACTCCGTCTGATCGAGTGGCGTGCTAAACAAGTCGTTCGCACGAACCTTTACTCCCATTCCCGTCGGCGGGCAGACGCTCAGCCAATCGAGCCGCAACGCATTGCCGCAGGTAATCCAGTTGGCGGCTTCCAGCGGCAGGAACTCGGCCAGGGCGAGTCGCTCGCCGCGATACAGCACGTCGCACTGATATTCGGCGATGATCAAAGCCAACCGAGCGATCTCGGCGGAGAAGTGGCGGATTTCGATGCCACGAAAATTGGTGAGCGGGATTTCGGTGCGCCGCTCGGCCTCGCCGCGGCGGCGGTTGATCTCCGCCTCGATGGCCCGCATTTCCTTGTAGGCGATGACCAGGAAATTTCCGGAGCCGCAGGCCGGATCGAAGACGCGGATGCGGGCGATGCGATTGCGCAGGTTCAACAACTTGCGGGCGGTCCCTTGCTGACGCTGCGGGTTACCAGTCGGCGAAGCAACCGGGCCTTGCTGACGCGGCGGGTTACTGTTGTCGCCGGCCTCATCCAATGCAGATCGCAGGTCGTCGAGGAAGAGCGGATTGAGCACCTTGAGGATGTTCGGCACGCTGGTGTAGTGCATACCCAAGGCACCGCGCTCCTCATCATCCGCCACCGCCTGAATCATCGAGCCGAAGATGTCGGGGTTGATCTTGGTCCAATCGAGACTGCCGACATGCAGGAGATACGAACGCGCGATGCGGCTGAAGCGCGGCACCTCCATGCTGCCGGAAAAGAGACCGCCGTTGACGTAGGGGAATGAGTTGGCCCAATTGCGAATGCTGGCGGATTCGCGTTCGGCCTGTTTCGTGTTCATCGCCCGGAATAACTCGGCGAGCACCTCATGCGTGTTCGACGAATCCCGTTCGCTCATCTGCTCGATGGTGCTGGTAAACAACCGCCCGCTCATAAAAATGCCGGTGTCCTCGGCGAAAAAGCAGAAGATCAACCGGGCGAAAAAGTGATTGAGGTCTTCGCGACGGGCCGCTGTGTCCCAATCCGGGTTCTCCCTCAGCAGCTCGATGTAAAGACGGTTGAGGCGGCCCGTGGCTCGGATGTCGAAGGCGCTCTCGTCGATCTGCCGGACGGTGGTAATGCCGGCCAGCGGCAGAAAAAAGTGAAGCGATTCGGAAAATCCTGGTACTCGCAGGCGAGAGTCTCCCCGTCGATCAGTCTCTCCGCTTCGAGAGTTTTGCCGTCGGTGGCCAGGATGAACTTGGCCTTCTGGCGCGCCGTCGCATGACTCTGGCGAAGGGCGACCAGGGTGCCTGCCACTTCGCCATCCAGGCAGACCTTGATGTGGATGTTGTTCCGTTGCAGAACCCCACCCAGATCAGACTGGTTCGAGTTACCGCTCTTGAGTCGTTTTAGCGTCGTCTCCTTGTTGCCGAAGGCTTCCAGAAAATCATAGGGAAAAGCCGCCGGGTCAAACGGCTCTTCGGCAAGCTTGGAAACTGCCTCTTCAATTTCGACTGCGTTCATCGTTCAACCCTATCACACGTTCGACTCGCAACGGCCATTCCGGATCATCTCCGCGTTCGGCACTCCTGTCGCGGAGCGACAGGGCTACATTCACCGGCCAATCGACGCACTCCCCATGCTTCTCATCCGCGTTTCTTTCGGCGGGGCGATGAGTTGGATGTGTTCGCGGCCGAGGACTTCGTAGAGCGAAGATTGCATCTCGGCGTTGCAACTCACTTTGAATTGGCTGGGGGTGCTCAGGACGTAGCGGAAGTGTTGGGACGGGTCGGCGGGGTCGGGGGTGTCCACGATCAGGATGACGTCGGTTTTGCCGGGGTGGCTTTCGAGGATTTGTTTGGCTCGGAGCATTTCCCGTTCGCTGTGCAGGCCGCGTTTGAAGTTGATCGCGAGTTGCGTCGTGAAGTTCTTGTCGGCTTCCTCGACGGTGAAGAGTTGGTTGACGATCAGGTTCGGCTCGCGGCTGCGGCGATCGACTTTGCCTTTGAGGAACACGACCGCTTCGGGCTGCACTTTGTCGCCGAGGCGGGCGTAGTCTTCGGGCCACATGATGCAGCGGACGATGCCGGTCGGGTCTTCGAGGTCGAAGTTGACGTACTTGCTGTTGCCGTTGCGGCTGGGCTTTTTCGTTTGAGCTTTCTTGATGCTGCCGATCATGCCGGCGACGAGCACTTCGGTGCCGTCCTCCAAATCGCCAAGCTGTTTGTTGTCGTGAGTCGTGTGCTTCGACAGCTTGTCGGCGAACTGCGTCAGCGGATGACTGGTCAGGAAGAAGCCGAGGACTTCTTTCTCGGCCGACAGTTTTTGCGAGTGCGTCCAATCGGGAGCTTCCGGCAGATTGCCGCCGGCTTGCGAAGCGGGTTCGTTCGAGGCGGGTTCATCGTCGCCGCCGAAGAGAGATTTTTGGCCGCGTGCTTTGTCCTTCTGACGCGAGGCGGCTCCGGCGATCGCGCGTTCGACGGCGGCGGTGTGTTGTGTTCGGTTGGGGCCGAGCGAATCGAGTGCTCCGGCTTTGATCAGGATTTCGAGCGTGGCTTTTTGCAGGACCTTTGGGTCGAGCCGCTCGGCAATGTCGAAGATGTCTTTGAACGGGCCGTTGGCGGTGCGCTCGGCGACGATCGCTTTGACGGCGGCTTCGCCCACACCTTTGATCGCGGCCATGCCGAAGCTGACTCGGTGATCGTCAACGACGGCGAACTCGGTGTCGGATGTGTTGATATCCGGCGGGACGATCAAGATCCCCATCCGCCGCGCGTCGTCAGTGTGTTCCGAGATGCGATCGGTATCTTCCATGCCACACGTCAGCAGAGCGGCCATGAACTCGGCGGGGTAGTGAGCTTTGAGGTACGCGGTCTGATACGAGACGGCTCCGTAGGCGGTGCTGTGTGACTTGTTGAAGCCGTAGCCGGCGAACTTCTTGATGAGTTCAAACAGGTCGATGGCGACTTGCTGCCCGACGCCGCGTTCGACGGCTCCTTTGACGTACTCCTCGAAGTAGCCGGCGATGATCTTTTCTTTTTTCTTGCTGATCGCCTTGATGCACTTGTAGGCGTCGGCAAGTTCGATGCCGCCGACGCGGTTGAGAATTCGCATGACCTGCTCTTGGTAGACCATGACTCCGTAAGTCTCTTCGAGCACCGCATCGACCAGCGGATGGACTTTGGCCGGCGGCTTGCGGCCGTGCTTCACATCGACGTAGTCCATAACCATGCCCCCTTCGAGCGGGCCAGGGCGGTACAGGGCAGAGGTCGCGATGATGTCGGCAAATTTATCCGGCTTCATCTTCGTGAGCAGATCGCGGATGCCGCCGGATTCAAACTGGAAGACGCCTTTCGTTTCGCCGCGTTGCAACAGCTCGAACGTTTTCTGATCGTCGAGCGGCAGCTTGATCGCCTCGATCTTCTCGCCGCGATGCTTCCAGACGTTGGCGACCGCCTTGTGCAAGATCGTCAGGTTGCGCAGCCCGAGGAAGTCCATCTTGAGCAGGCCGGCCTTCTCGACGTGCGGGCCGTCCCATTGCGTGATGACGTCTTCTTTGCCGTTGACGGTTTGCAGCGGGATGTAGTTGTCGATCGGGGCGTCGCTGACGACGACTCCGGCCGCGTGCGTGCCGACGTTGCGAGTCAGTCCCTCGAGCCTCTGCGCGATGTCGAGCAACTTTTTGATTTCGGGATCGGAGTTGTACGCCTCCTTCAAGTCGGGCGATTGTTCAATCGCATCCTTGAGCTTGATGTTGAGTTCATCCGGGACCGCCTTCGCGATTTGATCGACGCGAGCCAGCGGGATGCCGAGTGCTCGGCCGACGTCGCGGATCGCGAGCTTGGCTTTGAGCGTGCCGAACGTTCCGATCTGACAGACGTTGTCGTGACCGTATTTGGCCTTCGTGTAGTCGATGACTTTCTGCCGGCCATCGCGACAGAAGTCGATGTCGATATCGGGCGGCTCGGTGCGGCTGGCGTCGAGGAATCGCTCGAACAACAAGTCGTACTCCAGCGGACAGACGTGGCTGAGGCCGAGTAGGTACGCGACGATCGCACCGCACGCCGAACCGCGCGCACCGCAGGGGATGTCGTTCTCTTCCGCGAATCGCACGAAGTCCCACACGATCAGGAAGTAGCTCGAATAGCCCATCGTCTCGATCGTCGCGAGTTCGAGATCAAGCCGCGCTCGAATCGTTGCGGTGATGTTGTCGCCGTACCGCCACGAGAGCCGCTCTTCGCACAGCTTTCTCAAGTACTGCGTGTCGGTCAGGTTGTCGGGAGCGGTGAACCTCGGATAGTGCTTCGGGTTCTTTTCCAGTTCGATGTCCACGCGATCGGCGATGAGTTGCGATTGCTTGACCGCTTCTTCGTGGCCGGGAAACGCCGCGTACATTTCTTCCGGCGTGCGGACGAAAAACTGATCGCAGTCCATGCGCATCCGCTTCTCGTCGTTGACCGTCGAGCGAGTGCTCACGCAGAGCAACACGTCGTGAGCCGCCGCGTCCTCTTTGTTGAGGTAGTGGGCATCGTTCGTCGCGACCAGCGGCAGCCCGTACTGCCGCGCGAGATCGACCGTCGGGTCCATGCACTGCTTCTGGATGTCGAGACCCGCGTTTTGAATGTCCATGTAGAAGCGATCGCCGAACGTCGCAATGTACCACTCGATCAGCTTCTTTGCCTCGTCCATCCGCTCGCCGAGCAGCAACTGCGACAGTTCGGATGCCGCGCAGCCGGAGAGACAAATCAGTCCCTCGCTGTGAGCTTTCAGAATCTCCTTGTCGATGCGCGGCCGGTAATAGAACCCTTCGAGAAACGCCATCGACGCCAGCTTGATGAGATTGAAGTACCCCGTCTTGTTCATCGCCAGCAGCGTGAGATGAAAGCTGGCCTCCTTCATCTTCGTCGCCCCGCGATCGCGGCGGTTCCCCGGAGCGATATACGCCTCGTACCCGACGATCGGCTTGATCCCCGCCTCTTTGCAGAGACCGTAGAACTCAAACGCCCCGCACAGGTTCCCGTGATCGGTGATCGCGACGGCGTTCATCCCCTCGGCCTTCACCTTGGCCACGAGGTCCGGCAAGCGGTTCGCTCCATCGAGCATCGAGAACTGCGAATGACAATGCAGATGAGCAAACGGACGCGGCGCGTTCATGAGCGGCTCCTTCCAAGATTTGTCGTCTCGCTTTGAGGTAGCGAGATTCTGCCGGAGTTTAGTCCGCCGCGAAGCGACTCGCACGCCCCACCGTAACCCGAAGCGTGAGCGAGGGCGGGCGCTCCACAAGACGTCAATGGCGGATCAACTTTTGGAACATCTGCCCTCGCTCACGCTTCGGGTTACTGAGTCTGCGGAAACTCCCGCACGCGGAGCCGACCCAAGATTAACGTCCGGTGGAAGCCCCGTTAGAATGCGGTCGGCGATTTGTCCGCTGCTCGGCGAAATGGATTCAAAAGACCTCATTCCTCAGGGAGAACTTTGTCATGCCTCTACCCATGAAGACAATTCGAGAAGCATCCGCTGAGTTAGGAATTCCAGAGAAGGAGATCAAAGCGATGGTCGATCTCGGAAAAGTCCGGTCCGTGATGAAGAAGGGTGGCATGGCGTTCGCGCCCGATGAGATCGCCAAGATCATGCGTCAACGGAAGACCTTGCCAGAGTCGGCGAAGAAGTAACGCTCTGAGAAATGTCGTCCCCATTCTGGAGCAACGATCATGGCGAGTCCCGCTCTGCAATTGGCGACGATTGGCGGCGGCTGTTTCTGGTGCTTGGAGGCGGTGTTCGAGCAGCTTCGCGGAGTCCACAAGGTTGTCTCCGGCTATTGCGGCGGAGCGGTGCCGAATGTGACCTACGACGAAGTTTGCACGGGACGCACCGGACACGCGGAGGTCATCCAAGTCACGTTCGACCCGGCTGAGATTTTATTTGCCGATTTGCTCGACGTGTTCTTCGCGATGCATGATCCGACGACATTGAATCGGCAAGGAGCGGATGCCGGCACGCAGTATCGCTCGGCGATCTTCTGCCACGATGACGAGCAGCAACGCATTGCCGCTGCGAAGATCAGCGAACTCAACGGGGCAAAGATCTGGAATGGGCCGATCGTCACACAGGTCGCTCCGTTGGAACCGTTTTACTCGGCCGAGGATTACCACCAGGGTTACTTTCGCTCGCATCCGGCTCAGGGATATTGCCAAGCGGTGATCTCGCCGAAGGTCGCGAAGCTGCGACAGAAGTTCGCTCACCGGCTGCGCGGATAACGCGCGTCGCGGTTCGTTGCCTCGCTTTGCGGCCCCCGCTTCAATGCTTGCGATTCGACTCTCGCTTTGGAGACCGCTCATGCGTCGCGTGTTGTCTGTCGCTGTTGTTGTGTTTGCGTCTTGCCTGCCTTCACTGCCGGCTGCGGAGTTGTTGTTTCCGCAGGAGCGGCAGGCATTCTACTCGCACGAGTCGATCGAGATCGCGGTGGCCGGATTGCCGGCGGATGCGAAGGCCAAGGTCGAGCTTGTGCCGACGCGCGCGGGCGTCTCGCCGTTGTCGTTCGAGGTGCTCGGCAAGACCGGGACGACGACGGTCGAGTTGACTTCCGGCACGCTCGCGCCGGATGTGTATGCCGTGAAGCTCGATGGCGCAGAGGTCGGCAAGCTGACGATCAGTAGCGGTGTGATTGACTCGACGATGCTCGTGTCGCAGACGGCCAATCTCAACGAATTGAAAGCGGGAGGAGCGAATTTCTTTCTCGGCAATGCTTTCAGTTATGGGCGGCTCAATCAGCAGCAGACGGGGCCGAGTCTCTCGCCGCGCGGCGTGAAGACGACCGGCATGAAAGTCTTCGAGGACGCGATCGCGGCGAACATGCCGTCGGTCGTCTACATGTATTGGACTGGCTATGTGACTCACAAACCGTTCGGCTCGATGAAGAGTTGGGCTGCGCCGGAGATGAACGACGCGATGCGACTGCTGAGCTTTCACACGTCGCAGCGATTGCGGCGGTTCTCGTCGAACATCGTCAGCGTCGGGACGCTCGATGAGCCGGGCTTAGGCTGGGGCAAGACGCCGGCCGGCGGATCAGCCAGCGGGTTTCCCGATTGGGACGAGGAAGATTGGTACGAGAAGCGCGGCTGGCAATTCACCGACAATCCCGCCTCGCGATCCGATGACGACTGGCTCAAGTACATGACGATCCGCTGCGAGATCATGAAGGAATGCCAGCGGCAGGCTCGGCGAGACCTCAAGACGCCGTGGCCGCAGGCGGTGTTCAGCACCGACTTGTACGCGCCGCACGCGATCATGGACGGGACCGATCCGCTCAATCAAGAAGTGAATGACATCCCCTCGTCGCACGTCTTCGTCGATTGGGGCATCGACCGGTTGGGAGCGTACTCCGGCGTGCATCTCGAAAAATCGCACGATCCGACGTCGCGGATCGCTCACGCGATGAACGGCCAACTCTTCGGCGATCCGGTCCCGCAGCCGCAGCAGACTTACGCTTATCGAGCGACCATGAACGGGATGTTGGCTGCCGGGCTGACGAGCAACTGGTGGCTCAACACGACCGCGATGAAGCCGGCCGATCTCGCCGAGGTCAACAACGCCGCGAAGAAGATCGGCCCCGTGCTGAAGGAGACGCTGTTCACCGGCCACGACGTCGCCGTCTTTTGGAGCTTCACCGAGCTGTCGATGCGCGAGAAAGAGATCACGTTCAAAGAAGCCAGCAAGAAAAGCGGAGAACAAATCAAACTGCTGGTTGCCTCGCTGCCGGAGAACACCGCGCTCAAGGGGAAAGAAATCGACATCAACGCCTACAACATCGGCGGCGATTACAAGGAGGCGGTGCTCACCGCGCATTACGCTCTGTCGCGAGCCGGCTATCCGGCACAGATTATTCACGAGCGAACGCTCCCTTACGGAGCGCTCAAGCATCTCAAGACGCTGGTCATCGTCGGTCAAACGTATGACTTGCCGGATGCGGTCGATGAGCATCTCAAGAAGTTCACGGATGCTGGCGGCCGAATCGTGATCGACAAGAGCACGATCCTGAAGTTTGACAACGCGATCGTGGCGGACGTCGATCTCAAGGGCTTGTCATATCGCTGGAACGTTCTGTTCTCGCAGGACGCGAAGTCCTTCAAGTCGCCTCGCGAAGCCAGTCTCTACCAAACCAATTACTTCATGGACGAGCCAGTTCGCAACGCCGTCGGGCCACTCAAGACCGCGATGCGGAAGACGCCGGCGAAGTCCTGGTCCGAGACCGATTCCGAAGAACTGGTCTTCGAGCATCTGCTTGCCGGCGAGGGAGTCGTCCTGCTGGCGATCAACGGCAACGAAGAACTGCCCGCCATCGCCGACGACAAGAAGTATTCGATCTACAACTACGCGCCGTACTCGCCGACGTTTTCGTTGCGGCTGCCGGCTCCGCCGCTGCGAGAGAAACTCGGAACCGACGCCGATCCCAAGTCGCCGCCGATCGTCTACAGCCTCGAAGGTCCGCACTTTGATCGCTCGACCGAACTGGCGAATCCCACCGCGCCAATCGCGGCGAAATTTGAGCCGGGCGAGATGAAGGTCTACTTCGCCGCTCCGCGCAAGCCGGAAGGGATCGACGTCGCTGCGACGGTTCACAACGGAGTGCTCATGATCGAATCGTCCCTCAAACGATTGAGCATGCCGTGGCCGGTCGTCGTCACCGTCATCGATCCGACTGGCAACGAGCAGTATCGCTTGAATCGTTCGATGAATCTCACCGGCAAGTATTTCGAGTCCTTCCCGCTGGGCGCGAACGCACCGGCCGGTGATTACGTGGTGAAGCTGACCAGCGTCGTCGCGAATCTGTCGGCCGAAGCCAAAGTGGCTCACAAATCCGATGTCCGCAAACCGCGAGCGGTCGCCAACGTGCGTGTTTTCGACGCCGAGCGTCTCAAGGATTTCCTGCTGACCAAGCCGGACATCGTCATTGCGACAAACAAGGACACGCCTGTGGAACTTGTGCAACTGCTGACTGACCGGCTCACGATCGCCGGCTTGGACGTCACGGTCAAACCGGAAGCCGACGTCTTGCGGAAGGTCGCGTATCCGCGCGTGTGGAATCCGTACGCGAAAGTCTTCTCCGTCTTAAAAGCCAAGACGCCTGCCGCTGCGAAGTTTGACAAAGAGATTTCGTTGGGTGTCGCGGCCGATGGTTCACTCACGGCGAAGACCGCTGATGGGCAGGACGTTTCGACCGATTGGCGGTTGCCGAACAGTCGCATCACGATCCTCGGCGAGGGCTTCGTTGATTTCAGTGGTGACGTCGAACAGTGCTACGAACCCGGAGTGCAACTGCACGTCAACGAGCAACGCCAACTCACAGTGCTCAACGCCGAGTCTTCCGAAGTCGCCACTTCGACTGAGTTCCGCAAGCGCTGGGCCAAACCGTGGACGAAGCTGACTCAGCATGTCGGTGCCTACCAACTTCCCGCTCAGTTGCCGGAGGCGTACACGACCGATGCGCACTTGATCGTGCTCGGCAGCAGCACGACCAGTCACGCCGTCGCCGTCTTGCAAGCCAGCGAGTTGCTGCCGCAAATCGCCGACGAAAAATACCCCGGCCCCGGCGGAGCACTCGTCAGTCTGTGCTGGAGTCCATTCGCCGTCGAGAAGAACGTGATCGTGTTAGCGAGTCCGGATCAGGCCGGTCTCAAGGCAAGCGTCGAAGCGCTGACGCAAGTTTTGAAGTAGGCTCTTCCGGTGTTCCGGGGAGGCAAGGTTCAAAGCCACGGAGGAAACACGGATTGAACACAGATCAGGACAGCGAACAAGGCAATAAAGAATAGAGTGAGGTCACGGAACGAGGGTACGTAACGATTTCTGACCTCTGGCTTGGTCCGTGCTCTTGTCCGTGGCAAGAAACTTTTGTCCGGCATTTCCGTCCGCCGCTTTTTCTTTTCCAATTCCCTGTCTCCAGTCCTGATCCGTGTTCAATCCGTGTTTCATCTGTGGCAAAAATATTCCCCGAAGTGACTTCCCTGGATGACCGAATGAGCCTTGAAGTAGTGTTGAGAACGGCGAGCCGAGAGGCGTCAACCCACGGACTGAGGTTGACGTCCGGGGGCTGCCGCCTCCCGGCTCGCTTTCATCATGATTTCCGCAGCTTCGCTTCACGCGCAAAAAAAATGCCCGGCTTCGCGATCGAAGCCGGGCGATGGCGTTGGCCCGCCGAGTGAATTGTCCGTCCGTGAACTTTAGAAGTTGAGCTCGTTGAAGATCGACGGCCGAGCGGTCGTGATCTTGAACAGCTCGTTGATACTTTCGCCGAAGCGTTTATCGAGAGCCGTGTGCGTATCGGTTCCGAGGCCGTTTCCACCGAGCACCGTGTCGGTCCCGCCTTGGCCATCCACCGTGTCGTCGCCCCCTTCACCGACCAGCGTGTCGTTGCCGGCTCCACCCAGGATGCTGTCGTTGCCGGTGCCACCCAGGAGGAAGTCGTTGCCGGCTCCACCGTTGATCGTGTCGTTGCCGCCGTCTCCTTCGACGAGGTCATTGCCGTTACCAGCGTCGATCTTGTCGTTGCCATCTCCGCCGATGATGGTGTCATTTCCGGTGGCAATCGTATCGAGTGGGATGTCGCCGAAGATCGTATCGTTTCCATCGCGACCGGCGATCTTGTCGTTGCCCCAACCACCGATGATCGAGTCATCGCCGCTGCCGGTCGTGGTCGGATTCCCGTAGCCACCGTCGAGCGAATCGTCACCGACGCCACCGTTGATCGTGTCATTGCCGGCTTGACCCCAGATGGTGTCCTTGCCGTCGAGGCCAATCAGCGAGTCGTTACCGCCACCACCCCAGATCGAGTCATCGCCGAGACCGCCGTTGATCGTGTCGTTGCCGTCGTTGCCGTTGAGGCTGTCGTTGCCGTCGCCGCCGATCACCGAGTCTGCTCCGCCATTCGCGATGATCGTGTCGTTGCCGGTCCCGCCGTCGATCGTATCGGCCGCACCCGTGCCGAGGACCGAGTCGTTACCGGCCCCCATGTTCAATCGCAGTCCGACCGTGGCACCCGTCGAGAGCGAACCATCGATCGTGTCGTTGCCGGCACCAGCGACGATGTTCAGCGCGGTCAGGTCCGTGACGCTGGTCAGGTCACCCAGTGTGACCAGGTCGTTGCCGTTCCCCATGTTCAACGTGAAGAGTTCCACGCCGAGCAGGACCGTTGTGAAGGTTCCCAGGTTGAGCCGTGCGAGGCCGATCCCCACTTGAGTGCTGAGGGGATTGCCGTTGGTCGTCGCCGTGATCGTGAAGATATTGGCGAAGGTCGGATCGCCGTTGAAGGTGAACGTGTCTTTCGAGCCACCTTGACCCAAGAGCTGATCGTTACCGTCGTCGGAGATCAACGAGTCATCGCCCTCGCCACCAAAGAGCGTGTCGAAGCCTAAGTTGCCGTCGAGAGTGTCATTGCCGTCGTTGCCGTTGACCGAGTCGTCGCCAGCGTTGCCTTGCAGCGTGTCATTACCCGCGCCGCCGCCGACATAGTCGTCGCCGTTATCGCCGAAGGCCGTGTCGTCTCCGTCGCCGCCGTCGATCGTGTCGTTTCCGTCGTTGCCGTGGATCAAGTCCTGACCAGCACCACCCAGCAAGCTGTCTTTGCCGTCGCCGCCGCTGATCGTGTCGTTGTCATCTCCGCCATCCAGCGTGTCGTCTCCGGTTCCGCCCGTGAGCATGTCAGCGCCGGCTCCGCCGTTGGCGTAGTCGTTGCCGGCTCCACCGTCGATCGAGTCCGTACCGGCATCACCCGTGATGCTGTCATCACCGAGGCCGCCTGAGAGAGTGTCGTTGCCGTCGCCGCCATTGATCGTGTCGTTGCCGGCACCACCATTGACCGTATCGTTGCCCACGCCCGCAATCAGGCTGTCGCTGCCAGATCCGCCGATCAACGTGTCGTTGCCTCCGGCCCCGTTCATCGTCACCGAACCGGTGAAGCTCGTCGCGTCGATCTTATGGTTCCTCGTGCCGAGTCCCACGTCCGGCATTAGGAAGGCTCGCTCCGTGTTAATCAGGGTTGCAGTTCCGGTGTCGGTCGTCAGCAGCGTGCCAGTCAACGTCACGTTGATCGTGAAATCAATGTATGACACGACATCGCTTCCGGATTGTCCGTTGAGCGTATCGTTACCATTGCCATCGCCCAACGTGTCGTCCCCGAAGCCGCCGTCAAGCGAATCATTCCCGGCGCCACCACCCACAAAATCATTACCATCACCGCCGGTTACGGTGTCATCACCACCAAAACCACCAAGGACGTCGTTGCCGGCTCCACCATCAATCAAGTCATTGCCGCCAGCGCCATTGACCAGGTCGTCTCCGTTGCCGCCAAAGAGGGTGTTGGCTCCGCCAAAAGTAGATAGTGGAATTGTTGGAAAGATCGAATCGTTCCCGTCGCCACCGTCAACAAAATTGTTTCCAAATCCGAACGTCAGGGTATCGTTGCCGGACCCACCAAGAATCGAGTCGTTACCGAGTCCATCATAGACCGAGTCGTTGCCGGCTCCGGCGTCGATCGAGTCGTTGTTGCTGCCGCCGGTGATCGTGTCGTCTCCGTTGCCGCCAAGAATGGTAGAGGTCAACGCCCAGCCGGAGAGGTTGACGGTGTCGTTGCCATCGCCAGCGTTCACGGTCAAAGACGCGGTGAAGGTCAGATCGGACGAGTTGATCTGGATCGTGTCATCGCCGCCGAAGCTGTTGATGGTCAGCGAGGTGGTCGGAGCCAACGCGGTGACGCTCTCGAAGGTCGGGCCGCTGATGCTGATGATCCCGCCGCTGGCGGAGGTAAAGATGCTGTCGTTGCTGGTTCCCAAAGGCGCGTTGAACGTGCGGTTGGTGGCGGCCGTGTTGTCGAACAGCGGTTCGAGTCCGGTGTAACTGACGGTCGATGCGCCATCGAAGACAACTGAGCCGGTGCCGGGATTGGTCGAGTTGTAAACGACCGAATTGAACAGTCCGCCCCCTTGGAACCGCAGCGCGTCCGCTCCGACTTGATTCAGTCCGTCGACCGACAGACCCCCCACCGGAATCGGATTGCTGATGCCTACCACATGCGTCCCGTCGATGACACCCGTGGCGTCGTATTGTGTGAAGGCTGCGGCGTTGTCGTCGTACAGATTGAAATCGACCGCGAACAAGTCGTCCGTGGCAACGGCACCGAAGTCACCCACTTGCGAGATCGGCAACGCGCCCGCCTGCACGACGTCCAGCACGTTCGTCCGCACCCCAATGTGGATGCGATCGACGCGAATGTGATTACTGAGCGTTCCGGTATCGAACCGCGTGTAGATGTGGTACTGATCGGGCGGCGGATCGTTATCGACGATCGTGCCGGTGCCGGAAGTGCTCAGGCCGACGACATTGGAGTCGGAGACTCCGTTGATCGTGCCACCGGAGACTTGCAGTTGGAACGTCTCGTCCGGCTTCTCATACCGCAGATCGCCGATGATCTGCACGGGAACGACTTGTGAGGTCGTCGTTCCCGAAAAGGTCAGAACTTGGCCGTTAACCGGAACGAAATCTTGCCCGGAGGTGGCGGTTCCCGATGCCGTAGAAACCAATGCGGTTGTCGTCGCCAGCGTCGGAACGCCATTGATTCCGCTGACGTAGACGGGTTGCTGCAAGCTGACAACGAACGGTTGAATGTCCATTGGACTCGTGCCGGAATCCCCTTCGTGGCCGCTGGCGTTGGACACATTGAAGCCCAGGTCGTCGTTGAAGATCGTGCCGACACCCGCGCTCTTGCCGAACTCAAACGGAAGACCACCGAGCTGAGAGGTCAGGTTGACGAAGAAGTTCTCGTTCGGCTCGACCTTGTTGTCCCCTTTCACTTTCACCGTGACGGTCTGGCCGGCAGGCAGTTCGCCATTCGGACCGGCCGTGAACGTGAACGTTCCGGTCGACGCCCCGACGAGAGCGTAGTCGTTGTCGGCGATCGTGGCCGATCCATCGACGATCGAGTAATTGACGCTGACCACTTGGTTGGGTGACAGCTTCGCGCCAACCACCGAGACCGTGAAGACGTAGTCCTGATCCGGCGAGCCGGGTTCACCCTCCACCTTATTGACGTCGGTAATGCGGAAGCCGGTGTCGTCGGACAAGATCGTGCCGACTGCTTGTTTGCGATCGAGCGTCGGCACGAACGTGGCGTCGGCCGGGACCGACAAGTTGACGAGGAATTGCTCGTCCGGTTCGATCGTCGTATCGCCGTTGACCACGACGGTCAAAGTTTGATTCAGTTGATTCGGAGCGAAGACCACATCGCCGCTGGCATCGACGAAGTCCTCACCCGCGAACGCGGTGTCCCCTTGCAGCGTGTAATGCACGCGGACTTCCTGAATGCTGGGCTTCGTCAGCGACAGCGTGAAGGTGAAGAGCGTGGAACCGCTGTTGCCTTCCTTGAGCGTCACGTCGTTGATCGTGACATGCACGTCCTGTTGCTCGACCGAGCCGATGTCACTGAGCTTGTTCGTCGGACGAATGGCTCCGCGCTGATCGACCGGGGTGCCGCCCGTGTTGTTGCCGTTGTCGATGATCGGGCTGCCGGTGCGTGCCGCGTGCGTCAGCGTCGGTCCGCCGTTGTCGGCCAAGGCTTTCAACACCGGATCGAACGGGCTGGTTCCCGATCCCACTTGATCGGCGTTCGCATTATTGGTGAAGCCCACGCTGTCGGCATTGTTGCCGATGAAGTTGTTGCCCTGCGTCGCGAATGTGCCGCGCACATTGGGAGCCTTCGTTCCGGTGATCGAGGTCGAGGCGTTGTTCGCGACGATCGTGTTATGCACGATCACAGTCCCGATCAAGCTGTTCGCCAAGCCGCCGCCGCGGTACGCGACGTTGTCCACGACTGTGCTGTTTTCGATCGTGACTTTGCCGCTGACCGAGTTCCCCAAGGCCGCGTTCGTTCCCGCATCGTTATTCGAGAGCGTGCTGTTCTGGATCGTGAGGTCTTCTTCGTTGTAGATCGCTGCGCCGCGTGAGCTGGCGAAGTTGTCCACAAAGGTGCTTTGCGAGATCGTCGTTGAATTCACTCCAACGGTCGTGGCAAACACTCCGGCCGCATGCGCTGCCGCCTGAGTGCCGAGGAAGTTACGCTGAACGGTCAGTGTGTTGGTCACGAAATTGACCGACGTCACCAGCATCTTTTCGGAATCGACTTGGATCGTGAACGATCCCGCCGCGGGCAGCCCCGTGACTTGGGTGAGCGTGATCGTCGGCTGCACGGCGGTGACTGCCGCCGTCAACGCGCCGGTGATTGCCGCGTTGTAGAGTCCGCCGCCGCGCGATTGAGCCAGGTTGCCGCTGAATGAAGACTGCGAGACGTCCGCGACGCCCAGATTGTACAACCCGCCGCCGTGGATGTTGGCCACGTTGCCCAATGTCGCGAATGCCGACGACGAATGACTGCTCGCAACGGTGCCGTTGTAGCTGCGAGTGACCGTGAACGTGTTGCCCAGAATCGACGTCACCAGCATGCGCTCCGCGTCGATCTGAATGACAAATTGACCACTGGTCGGGAAGTTGCTGACGTCGGAGAGCGTGACCGTCGTCGCCGCAGCCGACATCGACGCCGCCAATCGGCTGGCCGCACCGATGTCCGAATGGGACAGTGTCAACGTGCCGTCGTTGTAAATCGCACCACCTTGTTGCACCGCTTGGTTGCCGCGGAACAAGCTGTCGGTGATCGTCAGCGTGCCGGTCGTATCGTTGTAAATTCCGCCGCCCCGTCCCGCCGAGCTGTTGACGACCAAAACGTTGTTCAATGCCGTCACACCCTGATTGAAGATCGCTCCACCGAAATCGGTCGACGTGGCGTTGCCGTTCTGCAAGGTCAGGTTCGACAACTTCAAGGTCACTCCGGGGAAGACCTGGAACAGACGATCCAATTGAGCGGCGTCGATGAAGGTCAGGTCCGTCCCGGCTCCGATGATGTTGAGGTCACCCAGGATGTCGAGATCGCCCGTCTCCGAACTGCTTTGGACATTACCGGCCGAGTTGAGCCGGAAGTCTTCATTTCGTCCCGGCAGTGTCAGCTTGAAGATGCCGGGGCCGAGAATGATCGTGTCTTCGCCCGGTCGAGCATTTGCCTCCATGATGGCGGCGCGCAGCGTACTGCGTCCGTCCTTATCGGCGTTGATGCCGTCACCCGGATTCTGATCGACGGTATCGAGGAAGCTGTTGACGACGAAGCCGGACTCGAACGAGCCGATATCGACCGTCGCCACACCGTTGCCGTCGCCGTCGAAGACGCGGTTCAGTCCGCGCTGATCGTTCAGCGTCACTCCGAAGTTGTCGCCGGCATCGCGAGCCGGGCTGCCGAACAGCAACGCATGCGTCAATGTCGGGCCGCCGTTGTCTCGCAGGATGTCGAGCTGCGGATTCTTCCCCAGCACATTGGCATTCAACGGATTGTCAAACGCCGCAACTCTGTTGACGCCGCTGCCGACGTCTTCGATCAAGTTGTGACCACCATCGACGAAGCTCGAACCGCCGAAGGCGATCGCGCCGTCCGCCACGTCCGCGCCGGTCGCACCGCCAGCCACGAGGGTGTTCTTCAGCGTGGCCAAACCGAACGGCGGAATCCCGCCAACGTTATTGGCAATTCCCGCTCCGACCGGGGCATCGTTGAGATACAGCGTGTCGTTGAGCAGCGACACGCTTCCGAAGTTCGCCAACCCGCCGCCGTTCACCGTCGCGGTATTCGCCGACAGCGTGCTGTTGGTCATCGTCACGCCGCCGAACGAGCTGTTGAAGATCGCTCCGCCGTGTGCCGCCTTGTTGCTGTTCAGCGTCGTGTTGTCGATTGTCAGCGAAAGCGTCGCGCCGCTCGTGAATTCCGAGTTGTTGTTGATCGCGCCGCCGTCTCCGGTCGCCGCATTGTTCGAGAACGTAGCTTCGTTGATCGTGGTCTGGCCAAAGTTGTTGTTCAGCAGCGCGCCGCCGTTCCCGTCCGCCGAATTGCGGTCGAACGTGCTGCGTTGAATCGTCAACGTGCCGTTGCCGTCATTGAAGATCACGCCGGCGTCGCCATGCGAACGGTTGAGCGTGAACGTCGCCGAGGAGACATCGACCTTACCGTCGCGATTGTAGATCGCCCCACCGCGGCCGTTATTGACATCGCCCGGACGGACATCGGTGCCCGCTTCGTTGCTGAGGAATTGCGTGCCGGTTCCGGCCACATCCAGCACGACGAGACTGCCGAAGTTCTGAATGGCACCGCCGTCGTCGCTGGCCGAATTCGTCGTGAACAGACCCTGATTCAACGTCAGGCTGCCACCAGACGTGTTCACGATCGCGCCGCCGTCTTCCAGCGCGGAGTTCACTCCAAACGTGTTGCGGTTGAGAACCAGTGCGCCGTCGTCGTTGTACAACGCTCCGCCGTTGCGGGCCGAGTTGTTCTGCAGCAGGTTGTCGTCGAGGAACAGTTTGGCCGAGGTCTCGTTGTAGATGGCTCCACCGTTGCCGTTCAGATCGTTGATGATGCCGTTGACGACCGCGTCCGCTTTGTTGTTGCTCAACGTCGAAACGCTGATCGACATGATCGCGGTGTCGTTGTTGTAGATCGCACCGCCGTCTCGTCCGGCGAGATTGCCGGTGAACGTAGTCGATAGCAGCGACGCCGTCGTGCTGTTGCCGTTGTAGATCGCTCCGCCGTCGGTCACCGCCGCGTTGCCCGAGTACGTTCCTTCGTTGATCGTGACCGCGCCGTTCTCGTTGAAGATTCCGCCACCCTTGCCGAACTGCGAGCCGCTGGTTGCCGAGCCGGCCAAGTTGTTCTGCAAGTTCGAGCGATTGATTGTCGTCGATGACAACAGCGTCACGGGTGAGCCGGCGGCGTGTCCGACGGCCGTCGTGCCGTTGAATCCGCGAGCGACCGAGAACTGATTGGCCGCCGCATTCACCGCCGTCACTTGGATCTGTTCCGAATCAATCAGGATCACAAACGGAGTCGTGTTCGGGAATCCCGCGACGCTCGTCATCGAGAGAATGAAATCGCCCGCCAGCGCCACCTGTGACAGCGTGCCGGTGACGGCGACTTGCAGTCCGAACGGAGCCGCGTTGTCGATCGCTCCGCCGTTGCCGTCCGCGAAGTTCGACAACAGATCGTCATCGTTGAGCGTCAGCGAACCAAAGTTGCGGAACGCTCCGCCACTTCGCTCGTAGACCACTTTGCCGTTGATCATCTCGACGCCGCTGACCGACACGTCCGTGCCAACCGCGAGGTCGAACAGGCGATCGGTCATGTTGCCGTCGATGACGGTGCGCGGCTGAAAATTCCCCAGCGCGGTCGTGGAATCGTCCTTGCCTTTGCCAAAGATCCGGACACGACCGGCCGTCGAAATGACATCCAGGTCGCCGATCTTGGACTGGTTTTCACCAATCTGGAACGGCAACGTCGCATTCGTCGGGACGAACGGCGCGATGACAATCGCCGTCGTGACCAATTGATTGCCGTTCGTCAGGCCATTGAAGGTCAATCCGTAAACGCCGTCTCGCGCCGCTTGCTTGTTGGAGAAGGTCACATCCCATTGATCCGCGGCGTTGCCGAAGTTCGGGACGGAAACCAACGTGCCAACGGGCGTCAGCGTCGCTTGGCTCAGATCGACTGGCTGCGGCCCGATGCCCGAACCGTCGTCGTAGGTCATGGTGAAGTCTTCGAGCTTCACTCCGGCGACCTTCTCGGTGAATTGCACGCGAACCTTGGTGACCTCATCGACACGCGGGTCGTTGATTGGCTCAAACCGCAGGTTCGCGGTCTTCGCCCAATTGATCGTCGCTCCCACGCCGAGGTTGTTGCTGGCGGTGTCTTTGATCGTCACGTTCGCACCAACGGCCGGGTTCAGCGTCAGCACATAGTTGCCGTAGGCGGCCGTCAGCGCTTGCAGGTTGAGCGACACAGTCGTGCGACCCGCGAAGTTCGGGTCCGTCACGGGAGTCACTACCAAGCCGGGGACCGCTGTGCCGTTGCGAGTCAGCGTGAAGTTGTTCGCCGAGATGCCGGTGACTTTCTCGCTGAACGTCACCGTCACGTTTCCGGCATTCGTGATGAAGTCGCTGCCATTCGCGGCGACGACAGCGGAGTCGGCCGTCATCGTGACCGTCGGCGCGAAGGTGTCGGTGCCGCGCACCCAATTGACGTTGGCCTGTGCCTTCAGCGTGTTGTCTTCGATGTCTCGAATTCGGAGCGGCAGTCCGTTGGCATCGAGCGCCGACGGGCTGGTGGTCAACACCGTCAGGTTGTACCAGCCGTTGGTTTGCGTGACGCTGGTCAAACCCGTGTTCACGACGTTGTTGGCGATGTCCGCCTTGTTCTCGATCTTGTAGACCGTGTCGCTGACTTTCGTGATCTGGAACAGGTTCGCCGCGAGGGCGATCGGAGTCACAACCGCGCCGACGGTTCGGGTCAGCACGATGTCGGACAGGTCGACACCCGCGACTCGTTCCGAGAACGTGATCGTGACGACGCCAACGCCGCCGGTCGTGATCGGCGCGAGCGGCACTCCGGTGATGCTGGCCACTGTCGGCGGCGTCGTGTCGGGTGACAGTCGCTTCAGCGAGTAGATCTGACCGTCGAGCACGATGGCGCTCTCACCGGGCAGGATGTTAGATTCCATGATCGCCGCACGGAGCGAAGTCTGTCGCAAGCCGTCCTCGGCCAAGCCGTCGCCAGGTTTGACGTCTGGCGAATCATCCGTCGTGTTGACGAAGAACGTGCCGAACTCGACCGCGCCGACGTCCACCGCATTGCCAGCGGCGGGGCCATCCAGGAATCGGAGCGCTCCGCGCTGATCCAATGATGTGTTGGTATTTTGGTTCGCGACGTTGGCATTCAACCCACGATCAATCGCAGCGCTGCCCAGCAACAAGGCATGTGTCTGAGTGGGGCCGCCGTTATTGCCCAGCGGTTGCAGGTTGGGATTCACATTGAGCTGATCGGTACCAATGAAGCCGACCGCCGCGCCCGGCGTCCGCACGAGGTTGCCACCGATCGACACGAACGTTCCCGCGACATCGCTGGCAGCGGCGTTCGTCAGCGTGTTGTCCGAGACGATTGTGTTGCCGATCGTGACAGTCCCCAGATTGCGCGAGATACCGGCCCCGACCGTCAGCGACTTGTTGAACGCGATCGTGTCGTTGATCAAACGCAGCGTTCCGTCGTTGCGGATGCCACCGCCGGCACCGTTCACCGAGACATTGTTCGAGACCGTCGCGTTCTCCAGCGTCGCCGAGAACGTCGAGACGTTCATCAACGCACCACCGTTGCCGCCGGCCGCCGTCGTCGTGTTGTTGGAAAGCGTGCTGTTATTGATCGACAGAGTACCCGCGTTGCGGATCGCACCGCCGGACAAGCTGGTAGTGTTTCCGGAGATCGTCGTGCGATTGATCGTCAACGTGCCGGTGTTGTTGATGGCTCCACCGTTGTCCTGCGAGGTGTTGTTCTGGATCAATGAATCCAGAATCGTCAGGTTGCCAGCGTTGCGAATCGCACCGCCGTCTTCGCTTCCCGTGACGGCACCTTTTTGAATCGTCACACCCTGAATCGTGACCGTGAATCCCGACAGGATTTGGAACAGTCGGTCGCGGTTGGTGGCAGTGAGTTGGTTGGACAACGCCGTCGCGTCGATGATCGTCGTGCCGACTCCCAAGCCGCGAATCACGAGATTGTCTCGGATATCGAGGTCACCGGACGCCGCGAAGTCTTCCTGAACACCGGCCAACGACAGCGTATAGGTGCCGGCTGCCAACTGGATGATGTCGTCACCGGGCAGAGCGTTCGCTTCTTGAATGGCTTGCCGCAGCGAATAGTTACTGCCGCTGCCAACCACTTCGTTTCCGGGTGTCGCATCGGTGGAATCTCCCACCGTGGTCGGTCGCATGACGCCATCCTTGGTCCAGGTCACCGTCTGCGGATTCTTAAGTTCGACGGGAACCACGGCCGTGTTCTTGATCAGTCCGTTCGCCAGCACCGTGAAGTCATAGATACCGTCCGTGCCCGTCAGGGAGCTGAGACCGATGCGATACTGCGACGTGGTCACTTGCTGGACGGCAATCTGCTCCAGCGAAACGGGAATTGCGGCCGAAGTGGACGTCGCTTTCCGGGTCAGCAGGAAATTCTTCGAGGCATCGGTCAAGTCGATTCCGGTGATCGCTTCGGAGAAGTTGATCGTCAACGTTTGCACGGAACGGAGCTTCGTGATCGAACCGAGCGTGTTGCTGCGCTGCTCGTCGATGAAACTGGTGACTTGCGGGCCGGAGAGCGCCGACGTCTTGGTCCAGACTACCTGGCTGGCGATGCCGGTGGCGGTCAGCGGATCGGAGTCGTCCGAGAGCAAGTTTCCGGTGAGGTCTTTGAGCGGTGTCGCCGACGCTCCCGACGTATCCGTATTCAGCAACTGCAACGTGTAGGTGCCGTCGAGTTCGGTCAATCCGGCAGCGCTCAGGTCGAGCGTATAAGTCATCGGCCCGGTCTGCGTGATCGGAACGTTCGTTAGCACAATCGTGGTTGTGTTGACACCGACGGTGCGCGTCAACTTGAAGTCTTTGAAGTCGACCGGGCTGCTGTTGTTGATCTTCGCGATCGGTTCGCTGAACGTGACCGTCACGACGCCGGCATTCGTGCCGCGAGGAGTCGTAATCGGGGTGATTGCACCGGTTGGCGCGGAGTCAGGACCGTTCGACCAAGTATCTTGAGCGGCGACATTGAACTGACCCGCAGCCGGACCGACCTGATTGCCGGCGACATCCGTGATGCCGCTGTTGGCCAGCAACGAGACGATGTATGTCCCTTGGGTGAGAGTCAGCGTCGAGAGATTCAACACGAACCGCGTGTCGGATTGCTGCGAGACCGGCAAGCCGCTCAGACTGACCGTGCGGACCCAACGACCGCCGCTGGTGTAGATGCCGCTGCCGGACGAGCCGGCTAACTCGAACGTATTCAGCGTGGCATTCTGCACGACGAAGACACCGTTGGTGTTCGTGTTGCCCTGCACGCCGACGACCGTGATGCGAGTCCCATTGGTCAATCCGTGTCCTGCCGACGTCACCACGATTGGCCCAGCGTTGGTCGCATCGGTGATCGAGCCGGCGGTCGCGGCGGTGCCGTCGTCGAAGGCCAGAACGTACTGTGCCGACGCATTCGCCAAATTCACGCCGTTGACCTTCTCCGTGAAAATCGTGTTGAGCGCATCGACCGGAGTCTGCCGCGGATCGGGTGCGACATCGACGATGTCGGCCGATGGCGGCGCGACATCCAGTACCCAAGACGCCGAGAAACTGGTCAAGAACGCATTCCCGGCTGTGTCGGTGATCCCCGAATTCAACGGATTGATCGACAGTCGATACGTTCCGGGAACCAGCGGCAGCGCGAGCAAGTTCAGCTCGTACTGGCCGGGATTGAGTTGGAACAACGGGTACGTCAACGCGGACGAGATATCCACCTTGTCGATCGTTCCGTCGAGGTTGGTCCGCAGCAGCGTGAAGTCGCTGTTGTCGACCCCGCTAACGGACTCGCTAAAGTTGATGACGATCGAACCCGGATGCACGTTGACCGGCGAATTGATCATCGTGTCGGGCGGCAGCGCGTCGCCGATCGAGGTCACGAACGGCAGCGTCGTATCGACCAGCCACGTGTCCGAGGCACCGATGCCCGGACCGACATTTTCGGCGACCAGATTTCCGGCGGTGTCCAGAATCGGCGTGTTCAGATCGGTCGAGACCAATCGCAATTCATACGAACCCGGAGCACCCGACAACTGGTTGAGGTTCAACGTGTACCGCGACGCGCTGACGGGAATGACGCCGATGCTTCCCAGATTGACCAGCGACGTGGTCACGCCGTCATTGCGATACAATTGGAAGTCGGCGATATCGACGCCGGTGACGTTTTCATTGAAGTTGACCGTAACGATGCCGGCCGCCGAATTGCGCGGATCGGGCGTGATCGGAGAGATGGTCGCGATCGGCCGAGCAGAGTCGACACGGAAGGGACTTTGCAACGCGTAATTCTGCAACACGCCATCACCGTCGGTGACGCGCACCAGCGTGTTGCCTTGGTTGCTGAGTTGCAGATGCACGTCACGAATGGGCGTGAACGCTGGGTTGCTCGGGTTCACTGCGAGAACTTGCAGGGCATAGGTGCCAGAAACCGACGTCACGGGAGTCGTGTTAATCGTGAATTGCGAGAAGGCACCAGGGTTGTTCGGATCTTGTGACGCCAAGACGGGAGAGACTGGAATCGGAACACCCGGTGCGCTCTCCAACGGCACGACGACTCCATCTCGCAGCAATCGGAAGTCAGAGATGTCGACGAAGCGGACATACTCACTGAAGGCGAACGTAACGACCCCCGGCGAGGTATTACGCGGCGTCGTGAGATTCACCACGCTCACCTTCAAGTTGGTCGGTGAATCCACGTTCGGATAGGTAAACGAGCCGACCGTGACCGTGTCCCATTTCGTGTTCACGCGACCGTTCACGATTGAGGTCACGGGGTCATCAAAATTGTCTTCACTGCCAGGGCCAGCGGGATTTCCATTCGGATCGTAGAACGCAAACCCCGCCGTCTTACCTGAACGATCAAAGCTCGTTTCCACACGCAGTGTCGTCGGCTGTGGTGTCAGCGAACCATCGCCGGTCTGCCGGCTGTTCGCTCCTTCGTCCATGCCGGGATACACGAACGTGTAACCTGGCGTCAGCGGAAATGGGAAACCGTCAGAGGCCAATCGAGTGGAGTTTCTGGGGCGAACTCCACTCCCAAACGGGCCAGGTTTATCGACTCGACGAGATTTGAACCAAGTTTCATCATTGATGTAATCTGGAGCGGGACGAATGACATCTAAACCGTTACCGGTGTTGCCCGATACGACGGCGTTGACTCGAGCCAACGGATCGAGCCACATCGCGCTGATGAAAAATGACGGAAAACCGACGGGCCAACTGCCGTTGTCTCCCGATGTCTGCGTTTGTGGCGGGATGGCCGCGATGTAGGGAATCACGGAGAGATCGTTACCGAAGTTGCCTTCAAAATGGTTATCGGTCACACGCATGTTGATGCGGCCGTTTCCGGCCAACGGATTACCACTGTTGTTGCCGACTTCGTTGGGGAACGTGGCGGCAAAAGAGTTATCACCACCAGACAAGATTCCCGTGCCGTTTCCGGTGCCAGCGGCCAGGATGACCAAACCTGTGCCGTTGACATCCGAAATCCCGCCGTCTTGACGGGGAATGGGCATGTCGATGCCGTTGTCATCGATCGTGTTCTTGGTGACATCCAGCATGACGTCCGGCGAGTACAACACTCGACGATCGTGGGTCACGGGGATTGGCGTTCCCAAATTGGGAAACTGAGCGGCGTTTCCGTTGTCGACCGGCACACCATCCTGCGGTTGCGAGTCGTCGATCGTATTAATCAAACGGAAACCATCAAGGCGGTTTCCAACAATCGTGTTCCGCCCCTGCTCGGTGTTGTCGCCGAAACGGACCTGCATGGTGCCGTTGCCGATGTTCAACACGTCCACGCCGCGACCTTGGTTACTGTCGATGAAGTTATTCAGCGCCAGAACGTTCATCAGGTTGAGCTGCGAGTTGTCCGACAACCGTCCGATACTGGCGATGTCCGTTTCGAAGTTGGAGACTTCGATGCCGTCTCCGTTGTCTGTCGTGATCACCGCTCCATTGAGTTGACCGGTAATCACGTTGTCGCGAATGGTGGCATCCAACCGGCCAGGGACGCCAAAATCCGTCGGCTGTGTCGGGATGCCGTGGACCAACTCCAGATCGATTCCTTTGCCGGTGTTCGCCTCGATCTGGTTATTCCGAATGTCCAGCTTCTCGCTGGAGCTGCGCACAAAGATGCCGGCGTTGCTATCGATAATGTTTCCCAATCTGCCACCGCTGTTGGCATGGATGAGATTGTCGGTGATCGCGACTTCGCCCGTGGCAGTGCTCCTCAAGCTGTTGACGGTCCCCGTCAATGGGCCGTAAATCCGAATGCCGTTGCCACCGTTGTTTTCAATGGCGTTTCCTTGGCCTTCCAACCCGATCACGAGCGGCGTTTTGATGCCGGTCGTTTCGTCGGAAAGCCCGTGACGCCCGGTAATCAAGATTCCGTTCTGAGCGTTGTCGCTGATCGTGTTATTGGTCCAAACGCCGCCAACTTGCCGCTTATCGGCCGCAAAGTTGCCGACGACGTCGCTGGAATGGATGCCGTTGAGTCTGTTGAACCGGATCTGGTTGTTGTTCATATCCACCAGCAGCCGCGCATCCGCCTCAGTGATCAAGCTGACGCCGTCATTGGAGTTCGCAAGGTTGGCTCCGGTCGAATCGGTACCGATGAAATTATTCGTCATCGCGAAGTCCAACAGATCGATGCTGCCGTTTCGGGCATCGATCAAGACACCGTTGCGATTCCCGCCGATCGTGTTCCCCGAAATCGTGACCGCTCGCGATGTTGAATCCGTCGAATGGAGCACCGACTTGTCTTCTCGCAAGAACAACAATCCCGCCTGAGTGTCCAACGAATTGTTGTTACGAATAACGTTGTTCAGGATTTTGAGATCCCGAATCTCGGACGCTTGCTGAGTATTGATGAAGATGCCGTTGCCTGCGTTCGGGCCGGCAACTCCATTGGGATTGGCTGCTGTCGGGATTGTGATCCCGATGTAGTTCCCAGTGATCGACGAGGACGTGAGCAGGTTGGCGGCCTCTTGGCTGGTATTGGTCCCTTCCAGAACCAACGACAGACCGTTTGGAGTCGTCGCGGTGACCGTCGATACAAAGGGGAACGCGGTCGAGTTCGTGATTTCGTTGTTACTGACTGCGAAGTCACCGACAGCACTGTCTTGCAGATCGACGGCGACGCCGCTCCCTTGGCTGTTCTTGACGACGTTGTTCGCGAAATTCAGCGAGAACGATTTCGCGGTGGCCAGCGTCGGCTTCACGGCAACCGTGACGGTGACACCCTCGCGACGGTTCGGTGCGGAACCACCGTCGATGGTGTTGGAAGTCATGTCGGCGAGGAATGTCGTATTGGGGAATCCCTTGACGTAAATCCCTCGGCCATTGTTGTTCGTCAACGTGTTCTGCGTGATGCCGTTGGTATCGTTGGCCGTACCATCACCTTGGAAATCGAGCAGCACCGGCCGGCCTCCATTGCCAGGCAAGAAGGCATTGGTCGCGGTGCCGGTCACCGAGATCGCGGCCGCGGGAGTGTTCACACCTCCCGACAAATTGCTAATCGTGTTCCCCGCGATTCGGGCACCGGCATAGGGCACTGCGTAATCACCGAGATTGCTGTCGTTCATCGTCA
>JAYVQJ010000543.1:0-7210 GCA_043777235.1 Planctomycetia bacterium | reverse complement strand
GCGCGGCGGACTGATTTTCAAAAGGTGAAGGACGAGCTCATCGCCGGGATGAAGCAGCTCCCGGAAATCAAGACGGAAGTTTTCGCCGTGCAGAAGGCGCTGCTGGAACACAACCTCAATGAACTCGATCGTTTCATCGCCGAGTCCTCCGAACTGAGTCTGGGTTGGACGACTGATGCTCCCAAGAAAGAAGCCCGCCTCGATTTCGAACTGGATGCGATTCCGAATAGCGAATTGGACACCAGTGCGAAGTTGCTTGGTCGAGCTCCGGGGATGTTTTCTGGAGTACCACGTTCGGAGAACGCGATCTTCAGCGGTCGCATTCATTTCCCGTTGGATGGACTGCGAAAAGCCGCCGCGATGGGTGGCGTTCCGTTGCTGCGTGCGAAGTCGAATATGCGAATCGACGGCTCGAAAACTCACTCCGCCGAGCAGAAAGCCTCGATGAAGATCGCGGTCAAGTTGTGGTACGACATCCTTCAGGACGGCGCGAACGAAGGAGTCATCGACGGCGTGATTGAGGTCTCGCAAGCGGTGGGCGAAAAGGCGAATCTTGTCTTCGGTCTCAAGGCCAAAGACGGGACGGCCGTCAAAGGCATTCTCGAACAACTTCCGCAAATGGATGCGGCCTACAAAGTTCAATTCGATGTCGAGAAAGCCGGCGACTATGCCATCCACGCGATTACTCTGCCGGACAACGATGAGGATCTCGAGTTGCTCTTCGGCAAAGGGAATCCGGTCTACGTGGCGGCGGGGCCGAAGGCGTTTTGGATCGCGATTGGTCCGAAGTCGCTCGATCCGCTGAAGAAAGCCATCGAAGCATCTGCCAACCCGAACGAGGCGTTGACGAACAATTTTCTGACGATGTTCTATCGAGTCGGGCCGTGGCTGGAATTGCTCGACACTCGGCGTGTTCGATTAGACGCCAAACCATTGGATGTGAAGTTGACGGAGGCGGAGCTCAAGACCAAGAAGGACCGCGACGCGCACCGTAAATTGGCGCTCGGTGTTTTGAAGGAGGGCAAGGACTCGGTCGAAACGAAGCTCGATGCGAAGAATGGGCACGTCACGGGATCGACGCGATTCGAAGAAGGGATCTTGAAGTTCATCGGAACTGAGATCGCCGATTTCAGCAATAAGACGCTGAAATAACTCGCCCGTCACCCGCCATCCAGCGTTGCAGCCGCGAACGAATCGTGTCGCGGCGGTCGTGAGTGACGGTGGTCTCGTGCAACTCGGTGGGCCGCCACAATTGGCGATCCACAAACGATCCCTGCAAGCTGTTCGGCAAGAATAGATGCCACGAATCGCCGCGCATGATTTCGTCACGCAGCATCATGCCGATTAGTCGATCGGTCGCGTGTGGAATGTTGGGATCGGCCAGCAGCAGCGCGGTCTCGACGCGCGATCGGCAATGAAAGTTGTAAGCGAACGCAGCCGGCCGAGAATCGCTGAACCACACGCAAACGTCCGCGCTCCCGGCATCCACGGCCAAAGCGTGCATGTCGCGCAGCCGGTCAAACAACTCTCGGCTTCGAGGTGCGTGCGGCGTTCCCTCCTGCAATCGCACGACACATTCGAGTTGATCCAAAAAATCCCAACCCCGGTCGGTGTCTCCGTGCAATGCTCCACCGGGCCGGAAGCGGACGAACTGCTCGTCGCGGCGAATCGACCTGCGAGCTTCCAGTTCGCGCCAGCGCTGTCGCGCGGTTGCGTCACGGTCGGCCCAGAACTGACCGAATGTTGCCGGCAATTCCAGGCCGAGCAGTTCGCGATGTGATTTCCGAAAGACGACTCGGCCAGCATCTGAAATTTGAAGCGATCGCGTCGGCTCAACACCAGCAGCCACGACTTCGGGAAGTTGCAGCATGTCCCACGAGTCGTCGTTCTGCACGAGATACTGAACCGCCGCAGTCAGTGTCGCGGCTTGGTGCGGACCGACAGGACCGGGGCAATCACCCCAGGAAGAATCGGGGAACGAGAGCACGCGAACCGATCCGAGAGTTCGCCGAACCGTCCGTTCGCGAAGCGGCACGATTCCGATCGGTCTCTGCCACGCCGACACGATCAAGAACCGCCATCGCTCGCCGGTCGGCTGTGCCGTGTGCCGTTCGGTTGCGTTTCGATGAACGAGCGTTGCTTCCAAAAACTCAGGCGTTTGCCGAAAAGAAGCGCGCGGTGTGCGAGACCACAAGGAATGCCACACATGCCGCAACTCGCTGGGACGAGTCTCCTCGGAGACTTCGCGAACAGACATCAGCCGAGACGGCACCGAGTCAGCCAGCGGCCGTCGAGTTTCCGTCAAAGGCAATTGAGGCGTTTGCAGCATCTCAGCCTGCCGAGGCAAGCAGCGTGCCGCTTGGGAGCGAGCCTATTCTCACGCAATTTCTGTGATCTTCGTTGTTGCCATGTGGCATTGCTGCAACGCGAGCGATGTTCCTTGGCAACGTGTTGCCGAAACGCCACATCAAGGTGCGGAGGGCAATTCGACCGGCGTCCAAGAGAGCATCGACCTGAGCGGCACATGGTTTTTCACATCGCCACCCGTTGCCAACCAGAAGCGGCGATCCTTCACTCCCGCGTCGATGTTGTCGAGCGGTGTGGCATCACCAGTGAATCGAGCTTTCGTCAGTGAGACGAAATCGCCGTTCGTCGTCTGTACCCAGCCGTTGCCGAAGGTCGCACGCCGAATTTGCTTCGCGCTCGGACCATCGCGACGAAAATCTTCGAGGAACGAATACAGCCCGCGCAACGGTTCGCCACCAGTTTGCGTGCGGAACGTCGCGAGATGTTTCCACTCGTTGGATTCATCCAGCCATAGATACGCCGCGAATGACGTCTTGGGTTTCTCGGTGGTCGCTTTCACACAGAAGCGGTACGTCTGCCCGATCTTCCACTTCAATTTGTAGAACGACTGAGCCCCGGTCCCCTCGTTGCCGAAGCGTCCGACTCGAACATCTTTGTCGTTGTGCAACACTTCAACGCGCCGATCCGCCGGCACCGAGTTCGGATCGTTCTGATCCCCCGGATCCCAGATCGAGAACAACACGACCTTGTCGTCTGGTCCGCTCAATTCCTGAATGCCGAAGTAGCCGTGTTTGAATCCGCAAACCATGAAGTAACTGCCGGGGACCGATTCCTCGACCGTGACTTCGTTGTAGAAGACCGTCGCGTCCGGAGCTGGAAACCCAAGATGCACCGACCGAGCGGCTTTCGGTTCGTCAGCGGATGCGACGGGTCCGAGTTGGCACAGCGCAGCTGCGAGCACACAACTCACGGCAATTGTTCGCGACATGAGGATCAGCCCTTTTGAGTTGTGGCATTTTAGGAAACCTCGGCAGCGGATCATCAAGAAAGATCGTTGGCCAACTTGATCAGCGACATGGCCGCACCGAACTCGCAGAATAGCAGGATCATTGCGATGCTGCCGGTGACCAGAAACGAGCATAGTTTTGCGAAGTCAACTTGCTCGTCGCGCCGCAGGCAACTCTCGATGAAGATCATTTCCCCGGTCAATGCCATGGGAACAATCAACAACAGCGGCCCGAAGAAACGGCTGGCCAAGTCGCTCAACTGGATCGCCATCACGCTGATGCCAGGCAATTCCGTGCCAAAGCTGATGACGAATGCTTTGAAGCGAGGCAACATCCCCAACAGTGTGGCTCCGAACAGCAACACCGAGAACAGCCGCGTGATGACATGCCACCATCGCAACATACGACGATCGCGAATCACCCAGATCGAGGCGGTTGCGACAAGCAGAGCCAAGGTCGCCACGGCATGAGCGACGACTACATTCAAAACAAACCCAGAGGTCACGGAATCGACTTTCGGTCAAGGGCCAGAATCACTTTGCACAGATGCTACCACGGCGAGCGGATGAAGAAACCTCCCGGCTGGCGGCGGATGAGGCGTTTCATTTCCAGGACCGTCAGCGTCGAGAGGACTCGCGATGGTTCCATGTGGCTGAGCGCGATGATCTCGTCTTGCAACGTCGGATCGGCACCGATCAAGTTCAGAACTTGGCGTTCGATCTCGTTGAGCGACAACTCGCGCAGGCTATGGACGGTTTCGCCGCTCTCGGCCGCAAGCGACACCGGCTTCGTGAGCGGGCCGATCGCTGCCAGAATGTCATCGACGTGACGGATGAGCGTGACTCCGTCCCGAATCAAATCGTGGCAGCCCTCGCTGGCAAGACTGTCGATGCGGCCGGGGACGGCGAGCACTTCTCTACCCTGCTCCATCGCGTGCCGAGCCGTGTGCAACGCGCCGCTACTTCGGCCGGCCTCGATCACGACGACGGCGACGGACAGGCCGCTGATGATTCGATTGCGTTGTGGGAAGTGCCCCGCGTGCGGAGTTTGATGCAGCTTGAATTCAGAGAGCACCGCACCATGTGCGGCGACTTGCTCGGCGAGTTCGCGATGCTCCGGCGGATAGATTTCCTCGACTCCGGTTCCCATGACCGCGATCGTTCGGCCGCCGCCAGCGAGCGCTCCTTGATGAGCCGCTGCGTCGATGCCGCGAGCCAGTCCGCTGATGATCGTAACTCCCGCGCGAGCCAGCGCGTTCGCGAACTTCTCGGCCTGTTGTTTGCCATACACGGTGCAGCGGCGCGAGCCGACGATCGCGACGGCGAGCTCGTCTTGCGGAAGGATGTTGCCGCGACAATACAGCAATAGTGGCGGATCGCAGATGCGTTCGACCGCCTTCGGGTACTCAGCCGAACCGCGTCGCAGCAGTTTCACTCCGAGTTGTTTCGCCTCGGCAAGTTCCATTTCGGCATCGCGGCCAAGTTTCGCGGCAGCAATCGACATAGCGATCTTGGGGCCGATGCCGCTGACCTCTTCTAACTGCGCGAGACTCGCGGCGAAGACGGCGTCGGCCGAGCCGAAGTGGTCGAGCAACAGTTGCGAGTGTCTCGGCCCGATTCCGTTGACGAGATGTAACCGCAGAGCGTTAAGCAACCCCGCGTCGTCGGTTGCCGAATCGTCGGTGTCGAGTGGCAGCGAATCGAAGAGGGACATGTCGGCGGCTCCGGCACGAAGGCAATACGTTTCGCGAGCCATTGAACCGGAGAACAGCACAGAACTTCAACTGATGCGCGAACAGAGTTTTGAGAGAACCCGCACGCGGCCATGAATGAGAGATTTGTGGCGACAGAATGTCTCACTCAATGCCGTTATTTCAACAATTGGGCACGAGCCTTCTCCACGAGTTGTCGCAGTGCCGAGGCGTTGGATGCCGACTGACCGGGGGCTTTCTCTAATTGTTCGCACAACGCGAGCGCGATGCGAAGTTGCTCCTTTGCTTCGTCGAGTTGCCTCTGCTGAATCAAGAGTTGGCCGAGGTTGACGTGCTGGCGGATGAGTTCTTCCAAATACTTCGTGACCGACGGATTCAAGTCGCTGAGCTTTTGGGCGATGCGTGTCCCTTTCGAGTAATCGTCGATCGCCGCCGGCAGAAATTGAGCGTCTCGCGGAACGAGCGCAGCGAACAAATCGGCCCGCAGGCGATAACACAGGCTGAGCAGATACTGGTCATCAAGGTCGCGCGGATTCTCGGTCAGCAGTTGTTCGTAGAGCTTGATCGCTTCGTCGATGTTCTCGCGGAGAGTCGCTTCGTCGTTGCGATCGACGGCCAGGTTTGCGAGGTTGTAGTAGCCTTTCGCAAGGTCGCGCCGCATCGCTCGGTCGTTGGGCTTCGTCGGCAACGTTTTGAGACGCTGGTTCTGAGCTTCGTGGTACAGAACACGCGCCTGATCGAGGTTGCCTCGCTTGCGTTCAACGAGCCCGCGATTCATGCGGATGTTGGAATGCAGCCGCAGGAGATCGAACTTGTCGGCGGCCTCGGTCGTCTTTTCGAGCAACCGCTCGCGCAACGTTTGTGCTTCGTCGAAGTATTCAGTCGCTTCGTCGAGCTTGTCACGCTGCGCGGCGACTCGGCCCATCGCAGTCAGTGTGTTGCTGAGCGAGCGGGCGTCCGCAAGCGAATCGGGATGCGTCGCGACGCGAGCCTTTTGGGGATCACGAGCTTTCGCGAACCAATCGAACGCGGCCTGCGGGTCGCCGAGGGCCTCTTCGATCAAGCCCATACGGAATTTCGTTTCGGCCAGTTCGGCTTGCAATGTCGGATCGTTTTCGCGGCCTTTCAGGAAGCGTTCGTAGTAGGTGCGTGCTCGATCCAACAGGTCGCGGCGAACTTCTTGCAGGCCCGGTTCGTTCAGGAGACGTTCCTCACTGACTCGCGTAAAGAGATCGTTCACGGCGGCCATCGCCTCTTGGAAACTCTCTTCGCTCCGCTTCCGAGCGGCCTCGGTACGGACGTTGCTGACGAAGAGAGTCACAACACCAAAGAGGACGGCGGCGCAGGTCGCTCCGATCAACGACGCGACCTGCGGATTGCGCCGGCACCAGCGCGCGGCTCGTTCCGGCAGAGCGACCGGACGCGAGAGAATCGGACGGCCTTCGAGATATCTCTTCAACTCATCGGCGAGCGCGGCGGCGGACTCGTAGCGCCGTGCCGGAGACTTGTCCAAGCATTTCATACAGATCGTTTCGAGATCGCGATCGACGGCCGGATTGATCTGTCGCAGTGCGATCGCTTCGATGCTGATGACCTGCTTCATCGTCAGCATCGCCGACGACGCTTGAAACGGCGGGCGTCCGGAGAGCAGGCAATATAATGTGGCTCCGAGTCCGTAGATGTCGGTCCCGATGCCAACGCTGCTGGCATCCTCGAATTGTTCGGGGGACATGTACGACGGAGTACCGATCGCGTCGCCGGTTTGAGTCATGTTGGCGTCGTCTTCGGCCAACTTCGCGAGGCCGAAGTCGGCGAGCAGTGTGCGGCCGGTTGCCGACTCCAACAAAATGTTTTGCGGCTTGAGATCGCGGTGCAAGATGCCGTTGCGATGCACCGCATCGACAGCCCGGCAGATCGGTTCGATCCACTCGGCCGCTTGGCGGTTGTCGGCCGGACTATTACGAGTCTTCTCCGACAGGCTGCTCCCCTCGACATACCGCATCGAGAAGTAATGGCAGTCCGCGTCGCTTCCGACTTCGTAAACGGTGACGAGGTTGTCGTGATTGATTCGAGCGGCCGCCTCGGCTTCATTGCGAAAGCGTTCGATGGTCTTTCGCTTCGTGACTTGAGTCATGCTCCCCAGTCGATCGGGACGGATGACCTTCAGCGCGACGATCCGGTTTAC
>JAYVQJ010000542.1:0-1886 GCA_043777235.1 Planctomycetia bacterium | reverse complement strand
AGCGCTTTGTCACCGGTTCGGGCTAAGCGTCCATCGTCAACGGCTTGTCGGAGGTCTCGGCTGGCGGTCGCTGTGGAGAGTTTTGGGAACAGAGCCATATACTCCTTGCGCGAGAAGGATCGTTTTGCATTTCGGCGTCGGTCACTTGTTGATCGAGTGTTCCATGAAGGCGTTCGGCGAGACAGAGGCCAGGACTTCGCGCACTTTCTGAGCGAGGCTGGCAGCCGTGAAGGGTTTTTGCAGAAACGGCGTGTCGTAATACAAGATGCCGTGGCGGACGATTTCATCGTCGGTGTAACCCGACATGTAGAGCACGCGCAGGTCGGGGCGTTGAGCTTGCAGGCGTTCGGCGAGTTGGCGGCCGTTGAGCCCGGGCATCACGACGTCCGTGACGAGCAGATCAATCTCGCGCGGATGCTCTTCGCTCAGGCGCAAAGCGTCGGTGACTCGCGGGGCTTCGAGCACGGTGTAGCCGTGAGTTTCGAGTGCGAGTCGCGCGAAGCGGCGCAGGCTATCTTCGTCTTCGACCAGCAGCACCGTTTCGGTGCCGTTCAGGTTTGAGCGGCGAGTGGGCTGCGAGCGGTTGTCCGATGTCTGGCTGCAATCGGCGGGGATGAAGATTCGGAATGTCGTGCCGTGATTTGGCTCGCTGTGCAATTCGATGTGTCCACCCGCCTGGGTGACGATGCCGAAGACCGTCGCCAGTCCGAGGCCGGTTCCTTTGTCACCTTTCGTCGTGAAGAACGGTTCGAAGATGCGCGCTTGCGTGGCGTCGTCCATGCCGCAGCCGGTATCGCGTACCGTCAGCACGACATGCGAGCCGGCCCGCGCGTTGGTGTGCTGGCGGACGTAATCGTCGTCGAGTTCGATGTTGGCGGTTTCGATTGTCAGCTTGCCGCCGTTGGGCATCGCGTCGCGAGCGTTCACCACGAGGTTCATCAGAACCTGCTCGATTTGTCCGGAGTCGGCGATGACCTTCCACAGATCGGGCGCTTTGCGAACGAGCAACTCGACATCTTCGCCGATCAGCCTTCGCAGCATCTTCTCGATGTCGGCAATCAGCCTGTTGAGGTCCAGCACGACCGGCGCGACAACCTGCTTACGGCTGAACGCGAGGAGTTGCCGAGTCAATCCGGACGCTCGCTCGCCGGCCAACGTGATTTCTTTTACGAGATTGCGCAGCGGATGATCTTCGCCAAGCTGTTCGTGAACGAGGTCGCAGTAGCCGCAGATGATCGTCAGCAAATTGTTGAAGTCGTGAGCGACGCCGCCAGCCAGCCGTCCGGCCGCTTCCATTTTTTGAGCTTGGCGGAGTTGCTCTTCAAGCTGCCTGTGTTCGGTGATGTCGGAATTGGAGCCGACGATTTCCAGCGGCTGGCCTGTCGCGTCGCGCAGCAGACGCATTTCGCTCCGAAGCCAACGATATGAGCCGTCGCGGTGCTGAAAGCGATACTTCAATGTCGTGCGTCCGCGTGCCAACAACTCGCGTGGAAATTTTTCATCGGTCGCGGCCACATCTTCGGGGTGGATTCGCGACCGCCACCAATCGGTGCCCACGACTTCATCGACCGCAAATCCGGTCATCTCACGCACGTTGTCGCTCAACCACGTCGGTCGCGGGAGTTCGTTTTCGATCGCCATCGTGAAGAGCACGGTCGGGTTGCAGGAGACGACGTGTTGCAATCGCTGCTCGGCCGCCGACAGCGCCGCTTCCGCTTGACGATGCGATTCGCGCAATTGTCGCTCTTGCAGAGCCTGCTTGACCGCCGGCCCCAGCCGAGCCAGTCGGTCTTGCAGGATGTAATCGGCAACGCCGTGCCGCATCGCTTCCACGGCGAGTTCTTCGCTGACGCTGCCGGTGACCAGAATCATCGGAATGTCCGGAG
>JAYVQJ010000541.1:0-7216 GCA_043777235.1 Planctomycetia bacterium | reverse complement strand
TTGGTGATCTTCCGCGATCTCCACGGCTTTTCCGACGTTCGTCTGCGACATCCCGATAATCTTACGAACACGAATCACTTTCAAATCAATGGCCACTTGCTCGCCCGCTTTGAACACATGGACGTGCGGCGGTTCGTGGTCGTCGGTGTTGATCACGAATCGAAAGCCTTTCATTCGCAAAACCGTCGGCATTGTATTTCATCACTTGGCGGCACTAGCAGCCCAAATGTGTTTGGTCACTTGCTTGATGATTCGGAGCTTGGACAGCAACTCTTCTTCCGGCAGCAGACCTTCGAGCACAAGCGATCGAGGCCGAACCATTGGCCGGTGGGCAGGGCGGCGATGGCGAGCAGGGCCATGATCTCGATGAAGTTCTTATTGACGATGAAGCTGTGCTCTGGGCCGGGGGCTTCGGGGACGCCGGGCCACGGGGGCATGGCGAGGTAGAACATCGTCAGCATCACCGCTCCGCCAAGCGCGGCCCAGCGCGTGCCGAGGCCGACAAGCAGCAACACGCCGAGGATTGTCAGGCCCCACATCGTTTGTTGGTTGATGCGGTCAACCGGCGTGGACGGCAGACGCACCGGGCCGCGAGCGAGTTGCTCGGAGGTCAGCAACTTCTGCGCGGATGTTTTCAATTCTGATTCGAGCACCTTCACCGGACCGACCAGTTTGCCTCGGAGTTGTTGCAGTTCGTTCCACTGCTTTTGCAAATGGTCCTGCGGGAAGTGCATCGCCGCTTGCTTCTTGGCCTTCGCGAGATTCGTTTCGTACTCGGCGATCTATTCCTGATAGACCTTCACGTCGCGCGGCGGGTTGCCGAACAGAGCAAACGTTCGCTCGGTCACGGAAGGATCGGTCGCCGCGTTGTTGCCGACGATCGCGACCGCCAGACGGTCCTTAATGCTCATCGACTTCGGATCGGTCGCGCGGTTGTACAACGCTCGCACCGCGTCTCGGTAAGTCTTCACCGACTTCTGTTTCGCTTCCGGCGCGTCGTCGTCGAGTTTCGCCAACGCGAACAATGCTTCGCGCTCCTTCGCGAGCATCCGCCAGTTGCCGGGACAAATCAGTCGCTTGGCGTTCGCATCGTATTTCACGACCTTGGCCAACTCTTTGGGGATCGAGACTCCCTCCGGCAATGCAGCGAGTTCGACACGATAGTCCGCCGCGCCGTTGAGCAACTTCGACAGATCAGCCTGCTGCTTTTCGTCGCACTGATAGTGACTCGCGAACCTCGCCGACCAGTCGTCCCACTTGGCCGAGACCTTCTCCTTGTCGAGCCAATCGAGGTCATTCGGATCGCCGGTCATGTTGCGGAACGTCTCTCGAAACGGTCCTTGAGCGTTCTTGAGATACCCCTCGGCCGACCACGGTGTCGGCTTGCTGAGCGTGTCGAGCTTCCACAGCCCCTCGTATAAAAACTGCCAACCGATGCTCAGCCGCAGGAGCACGATGAGCGAGATCGAGACGCAACAAAGTTTCTTCGAGTCAGTCATTCGTCGTTCCAAAAGATCTGTTCCGGCGGGATGCCGAGATTCACGGGTTCCAGTCGCTGCCCACCGGACGGCGGAGGGATCAGCAGAGCCGAAACGGATCGGTGATTAGAGCAATATCGCTCGGCCAATTCGACTCCCCCGACGAAGAACGCGGTCGAGAGTGCATCCGCTTCGGCGGCCGTCGGTGCGAGAACCGTTACAGACAGCATGTTATCGACGGGCCAGCCAGTGCGCGGATCGATGATGTGCCCGTATCGCTGGCCCTCAAACCGAAAATGTTGCACCGCCGTGCCGCTTGTCGCGAGCGCCTGATCGCGCAACAAGATCGTGCCGAACCGCCGCTGCGGCAGCAGAGGATTCCGCAACCCGATCGGCCAGCCGGGCAACTCGTTGTGTCCGCCGCGAGCGATCACACTGCTGTGTCCACCCTGAATCAGCCACTCGCTCAGATCGTGCTCGTTGAGAATCTCTGCCGCACGGTCGAGCGCGTATCCCTTGCCGATGCTGCCGAGGTTCAGTTCGACGCCTGGTCGGTCATACGAGACCGAAAACTCCTCGTCGGCATTAAATGTGACATGCCGCATCCCCACCAGCGCGAGTCGTTCGGTCAGCTCCGCCTCGGTCGGTAATCGCACTTCTTTCCGGCACTGTCTCCACAGGGCGATCAATTGGCCTGACGTCGGATCGAAGCAACCGTCGGTTTCCACTGAGATATTCCGGGCACGACACAACAACCCAAACAGCCGCTGCTCGACCGATACTGGATTCGACGCGGCCTTGCGGTTGAGCTGCGACAACTCCGTGTGCGGTCGATAAACGCTCATCTGGTCTTCGAGTCGATGTACGACATCCAACGCTTCGCTGGCCCATCGCAGTGGTTGCCGAGGATCGTCCCGATGAGCCTCATTGAGAATCACCGCAAAGTCCGTCGCCATCGCCGACGTCGCCAAACGCACGGTAGCACCACTCGTCGGTTCACGCCGCGGTTCGTCAGCCTCCCCAAGAATCGCTTCGCCCACTGATTGGCCGACAGTGACGATTTCGTCTCGCAGCGCGCGGCCAGCTAGAAAGTCACGGCGATTGGCAGTGGAGTCAGGCATTTGACGCATCTCAGTTCCAGTCGTCACTCGTTGCAACGTCGGCCCCGCAAAATCACACAATCCATGCAAGGGCGTCCTATTCGCCAAGTGGGAGGAAAACGGGACAAGAACTCTGCAGACTTTTCTGGGATCACCGATTCGGGTTCTTTGTTCGACTGCGAAGTGTTCGCCGGTCACGAGCAACTTGTTCGGTCTGGTAATTTGCCAACGAATTGCCGGTTTTGAAGTTGCGCGCGAGTACGCTCAAGATTGCGCAGTCGGGAACTCCTTGACCGAAGGGGGGCGTCGGCTAGACTTGGCCCGTTCGAGGGAGACGCAGGGAAGTGCCTCCAAGTCTGAACGCTTGAGGACTTGTCGAGTTCAGCAAACTGCTTTTGCCAAGGCCGCTCTGCCGCGGCCGATTGATCGCTCCAGCCGCTGTTCCCCCCAAGGTTGCATTGCTCGGTTGCTTCGTTGCCAACGGATTCACGGGAGAGATCGTGTCTTCAGAACTCGCCAACAATGACTTCAAGGAATTGGTTCGCTCGCGCACCGACCTTGTCGCGCTGGTCGGTGAGTCAGTGGCACTGACGCCCGGCCGAGGCGGGGCCGAGTTCAAATGTCTCTGCCCGTTTCATGACGATCACAGTCCGTCGCTGGTCGTGTATCCCGATCGGCAAACCTTCCGCTGTTGGGCGTGCAGCACTGGCGGCGATTGTTTCACCTGGGTCATGGAATTCGACAAGGTCGAGTTTCGCGACGCTCTCGAAACGCTGGCCAAGCGAGCTGGCTTGGAGATGCCGACTTTCACCGGCAAACGCCCGCAAGAGAACGCAGTCGCGAAGACCGACGTGCTCGACGTGCTGACTTGGGCGGAGAACGAGTTTCATCGCTGCCTGCTCGATTCGCAGATGGCGGCACCGGCTCGCGACTATTTGAAAGAACGCGGATTCACGGATGAGACGATCACCCGGTTCAAGCTCGGCTTCGCACCGAGCGATGGGCAGTGGCTGATCGCTCGCGGGCGCGGCAAGGTTTCGCTCGAACCGATGGAGACGGCGCGGCTCATCAAAAAGAGTGACGAAGGGACCGGCTACTACCAGTTCTTCCGCAATCGCGTGCTGTTTCCGATTCGGAATGACAAAGGCCGTTGCGTGTCGTTCGGTGGCCGAGTGTTGCCGCAGTTTGCTCAGCCAGGAGTCGGGAAGTACATCAACGGCCCCGAAAGCGACGTGTACTCGAAGAGCAATCTGCTGTTCGGGTTTGATGCCGCTCGCGAGGGAATTCGCAAGGCTCAAACGGCGGTGATCGTCGAGGGGTACACCGACGTTTTAATCTCTCACCAGTTCGACGTGACGAACGTTGTCGGAGTCTGCGGGACGGCGCTGACGCAAGCTCACGTCGATCGGCTGAAGCGGTTCGCTCAGCGAATCGTCCTGCTGTTCGACGGCGATCAAGCGGGACAGGATGCGGCCGAGAAGGCTCTCGCGAATTACCTGTCGGAGAACATCGACCTGCGAGTGCTCGTGCTGCCCGATGATCAAGACCCGGATGAGTTCTTGTTCGCTCACGGAGCGGACGAATATCGGCGGCAGATCGAAGGCGCGGCCGAGGCTTGGGACTTCAAGCTCCAAACGGAAATCAATCGGAACGGGTTGCAGTCGATCGACGCTCGGCATCGAGTGCTCACCAGCATGTTGGACTTGCTGGCGAAGGTTCCGAAGCTGCGCGGGTCGGCGAAAGAAGACGTCATCCTCAATCGGCTGGCCGGTCGGACGCTGTTGTCCGAGCAAATCGTGCGGCAGCGATTGGCGGAAGCCCGATCGGCGGCGCAGTCCGGCACGTTGCCAAATGGCAACAGGGCTGGTGCGGGAATGCCTCAACGTGGACCAGACTCGACGTCTCGGACAATGAGTGCGCCGGGATCAGCAGATGGTCACAAAACACTGCGAGTGGACGGTGCTCCGGCCAATCGCAGTCTATGTTTCTTCGACCAGGCTCTCGCCAAGGGAGACCTGATGGAATGCGAATTGTTAGAGATCATCTTTACCGACCCTTCCACGCTGGACGTGATCCGGCGGGAAATCGGCGACGAGGATTTCTACAACGAACAGACTCGCGCGGTGTTGCAAGTCTGCTTCGACCTGATGGACCACGACGAGACGCCGACGTTTGAACGAATCAACGCGGTGATCGAAGACGCGGGCCTGAAGCGACTGATTGTGTGGATCGACGAACAAGCTCGTAAAAAGGAGATCGCGAACAAGCTGAAAGACAATTCGATGTCCCCCAGCGGCGCGTCCGTGCCGCACACTTTGACGCTCGCACTGGAACCGATCCGGTCCCGCCGTGCCGAGCAACAACATCAGCGAAACATCGGGCGACTCGCCCAACATCCGGATGCGCGTGCCGGACTAAATCCCACCGCGAAGGCCATGCTCGAGCAGGTCACAGCGTTTCGACAGAAACGTGCCGCTAAGGCAACTTAGCCGTCATCCAACTTTGAAAACACCGGGGTCAAAATCCCAAGAACCAAATTTCAATGACTAAGGAATGACCAACCTCGAAATCCCAAGTAACGTTTGTTGAACACGACTTTGGAAATTGAACCTTGGACATTCCATGGACATTGAAGCTTGGACCTTGGGATTTCCCTTCCCGGCTTTCAAAGCCAGTTCCCCCAACCTTGCCGAATCTCACCGAACGTGAAGGAACTGCCCGTGCATAAGCTCGACGAAGCCCTGATGAAGTTGGTCGCGGAAGGACGCAAACGCGGCTGCCTGACTTACACGCAAATCAACGCTTACCTCCCGGACGAAGCGGTCAATCCCGAGAAGCTAGATGACCTGCTGATGCTGCTGGAAGAGCACGGCCTGGACATCGTCCAAGACGATTACGTCCCGCCGGTCAGTTCGGCCGACTTGAAGAAGCTCAAGCCGAAGATCAAAGAAGACATTCGAGACCGCAAGGTCGATGACCCGATCCGCATGTACTTGTCGCAGATGGGCGAGATCCCGTTGCTCACGCGGCATCAGGAAATTTCGCTGGCCAAGCAGATCGAGATCACGCGCCGCCGCTTTCGACGGACGCTGCTCGATACCGACTTCGCGCTCGTGACGGCGATCGACATTCTCAAGAAGGTCAGCGTCAGCGAGATGCCGTTCGACCGCACGATCAAAGTCTCGATGACCGAAGGTTTGGAGAAGACTCAAATCCTCGGCCGCATGCCGTTCAACCTGCGGACCATCGACGTACTCCGCGAGCAATACGTGCGGGACGCTCAGGACTGGCTCAAGGCGGATGCGACTCCCGATCAGCGGAAGCAGTCCGAGAAAGCGATGCAAGGGCGTCGCCGCAAGATCGTCACGCTCGTCGAAGAGCTGTCGGTCCGCACGCAGCGGCTGCAACCGGCTCTGAAGAAGCTGGAGCAAATCTCCGCTCGGATGACGCAGCTCGAAAAGTATCTGCGTGACCCGCGCATGAAGAACCTGAAGGACGACCGAGCCAACTTGCAAAAGGAGTTCGATGATCTGACGCAGGTGACGCTCGAAACTCCCACGACGTTGCGCACGAAGCTCAAGCTGATCTCGAAGCGCTTCGGCGAGTACGAGCAGGCCATGCGCGACCTCTCCGGCGGCAACTTGCGGCTGGTGGTCAGCATCGCCAAGAAGTATCGCAATCGCGGACTCTCTTTCCTGGACTTGATCCAAGAGGGCAACACCGGCCTGATGCGAGCCGTCGATAAATACGAGTACCGTCGCGGCTACAAGTTCTCGACCTACGCGACTTGGTGGATTCGTCAGGCCATCACGCGAGCGATCGCGGATCAAGCTCGCACGATTCGCATCCCGGTCCACATGATCGAGATGATGTCGAGGCTGCGCCGTGTCAACAAACAGTTGCTCCAAGAGAACGGCTACGAACCGACCATCGAGGAAACTGCTGAAGCTGCCGGCGTCAGTTTGGACGAGGCTCGTCGCGTGATGAAAATCTCGCGGAACCCGATCAGCCTCGATCGCCCTGTCGGCGAAAGTGAAGACAGCTTCTTCGGTGAGTTCATCGAAGATCACAGCACCGACAGTCCGGTCAACACCGCCGCGACAGAGATGCTCAAGGACAAGATCGACAACGTCCTCAAGACGCTGACGTATCGCGAACGAGAGATCATCAAGCTCCGCTACGGCCTCGGCGACGGCTACACCTACACGCTCGAAGAGGTCGGCCGCATCTTCAAGGTGACTCGCGAGCGCGTCCGCCAAATCGAAGCCAAAGCCGTCCGCAAGCTGCAACACCCAGTCCGCAGCAAGCAACTCAAAGGCTTTCTCGAAGGCTTGATGCCCGCGATGGCATAAGCCGTTCGTATGCCAGCTTGTCACGGCATACCGACTGGTTGTCATTCGGAAATTGTTTTTTGAAACGCAGAGGTCGCAGAGAGAACACACGCAGAGGTCGCGGAGAACTCTCTGCGAACTCTGCGTCTTCTCTTTGCGACCTCTGCTTTTCAAAAGCCATTTTAAGAACGGCTCTGAAGTCGTGATTGAATCTGATACGGATCGCAAGAAATAACTGCGCGTTTGCCCGTTCGGCTCGTCACGCGGAGCGGTGACGGCTACGTAGCCATCATCGCTCCGCGTGATG
>JAYVQJ010000540.1:0-7218 GCA_043777235.1 Planctomycetia bacterium | reverse complement strand
GAAACAGGATCACGTCGTGTCCGCCGTGTCGCAGCATTTGCAGACTGCGAATGACCGGCTCTGGGTCCACGAGCAAATCGGAGAAGATCATCATTAGCCCGCGATGCCGAACCATCGACGCGACTTGTCGGAGATTTGCCGCGAGTTCGGTCTGCCCACCCGGCTTCGATTGAGCCAGCAGCGCGAGGATGTTTCCGAGTTGCGTCCGCTTGCTGCGAGCCGGCAGGCTGTGTCGCAGTTTGTCATCGAACGTGAAGAGGCCGACCGGGTCTTGTTGGTGAATCATCAAGTACGCCAGCGCGGCCGCGAGACAAATCGAATAATCCAATTTCGTCAGCTCTTGCCGGTACGTGTAGGCCATGCTGGCGGAGAGGTCCATCAGCAAGTAACCGGTGATGTTGGTCTCGGCCTGGTATTTCTTGACGTAATAGCGGTCGGTCTTGGCGTAGACGAGCCAGTCGATGTCCTTCGGGTCGTCTCCCTGTGAGTAACGACGATGTTCGGAGAATTCGACGCTGAATCCTTGAAACGGCGAGGTGTGCAAGCCGGAGAGAAACCCCTCGACGATAAACCGCGCTCGCAGATCCAGCCGCGACACCGTGCGGATCACTTCGGGCTTCAGATAGTCTTCGGCCGTGGGCATGGCGGAAGGCTATCCGGGAGGTTGTTCGCCGGAAATCCTCAGCCGGATGCGTTCTGGGTTCGGGCGCGGCTATAGTTTTCGAGGGTTTGGGGCTTCGCCAATTTTTCCGTGCAAGAGACGCCACCTCGCCGAGTACCACTCATGACCGATGACACTCCGACCAGCGGCACATTGTTGATGCGTCTGCGTGAATTGGACGATCGCGAGGCGTGGAACGAGTTCGTCGAGCGGTATACGCCGCGCATTTACGGCTGGTGTCGGCGGTATCGGCTGCAGGAATCGGACGCGGCGGATGTGACTCAAGAAGTGCTTGGCAAGTTGGTGAAGGTGATTCGGTCGTTCGAGTACGACCCTCGGCGAGGAAGTTTTCGCGGCTGGTTAAAGACGGTTACGAACAATGCGGTGCGAGATTTCTTGTCCGAGTTTTCGAGACCGGATCGAGGCAGCGGAGACTCGCGGATCGGAGCGGCTCTGGCGGCAATTCAGGATCCGGCGGCGATCAGCGAACTGACCGCTGCGTTGGAAGAAGAAGCCGAACGCACGTTGCTGCGCGAGGCGGAAGAGCGAGTGCGGTTGCGCGTGCAGCCGCACACCTGGGAGGCGTATCGGTTGTCGGCGGTGGAAGCGATACCGGCGGCCGAAGTGGCGGCGCGGCTGGCGCTGCCGGTGGCGGAGGTGTACGTCGCCAAGTCGCGCGTCGTGAAGTTGCTCCGCAAGGAAATCGAACGGCTCGGTGGAGCGGAAGTTTGAGCAGCGATGGCGTGTCCTTCGGCTTTGCAACTGCGGCAGTTTCTCTGTGACGAGTTGAGTGGCGACGAGCACTCCGCTTTGGTCACGCATGTGTCGGAGTGCGCCGAGTGTCAGAATGCCTTGGATGCATTGACGACCGATCCAACGCCGATCACCGCCTCGCCGTCTTCGACCGAGCCGGGGCTGCGAGACTTGATCGACCGGCTGCGCGAGCGACCGCTCGCGTCGTGGTCCGTCGTGACCGATCGGCTCGGTTCGTCGAGTTCTCACCGATTCGCGGGACCGATCTCCGAGGCGGCTCCGCTCGGATGTTTGGGGCCGTACCAGATCGAAGTGGAACTGGGCGCGGGCGGCACCGGGCAAGTCTTCGCTGCGCGAGACAGCCGCTTGGGGCGTCGCGTGGCGATCAAAGTGCTACGGCCGCAGTGGGCGGGTCACGCGGAAGCGCGGTCGCGGTTCGAGCGGGAAGCGCGAGCCGTTGCGGCGCTCGAAGACGAGCGGATCGTCAAGGTGTTCGAGGTCGGCACGACACCGGACGGCTCGCCGTTTCTGGTCATGGAGTTCGTTGACGGCGAGTCGCTCGAAGCACGGCTGCGGCGCGAGCGGACGATCTCACCGCGCGAAGCGGCGTCAGTCGCAAGGCAAGTCGCGCTCGGCCTGAGCGGGGCGCATCGGCGAGGCATCGTACATCGGGACGTGAAGCCGTCGAACGTGCTGCTGCAGAGAGTCGAGAGTCGAGAGTTGAGAGAGGAGAGTGAAGACGGCAGACCGGACTCTCAATTCTCAACTCTCCGCTCTCAACTCTCCATCAAGCTGGTGGATTTCGGATTGGCTCGCGTGGCGGAGGCGACCGAGCAGCTCACGCAGGAAGGGTTCATCGCTGGAACGCCGGCGTACATGAGTCCCGAACAGATTCGCCGACCGCAAGACGCGGACGCTCGCAGCGACGTTTATAGCACGGCGGTTCTGCTGTACGAGATGCTGACAGGCGAGCGTCCGTTTCGCGGCGTCGTCCGCATGGTGCTGTCGCAAGCGTTGCACGAAGAGCCGGTCCCGCCTCGTCGATTGAACGATCGCGTGCCGCGCGACCTCGAAACGATCTGCCTGAAGGGGATGTCGAAGGAACCGTCGCGGCGATACGCGACCGCTGGCGAATTGGCCGATGATCTGAAACGTTGGCTCGATGGGCAACCGGTACTCGCTCGGCCGGTCAGTACGGTGGGCCGAGCTTGGCGCTGGTGTCGCCGCAACCCGAAGCTCGCGGCGCTCAATGCGGTTGTGGCAATCGTGCTGCTGGCGGGATCGGCCGATGTCGCGCGGTACGCTCGGCCGCCGGAGCATTGGTCGCGCGAAGTGGCCGCCGCTCGGCACGAAAGCGAACGTTCGCGACTTGAAGTCGAGCAACTTCGCCGCGAGTTGTCGCAGCTCGCGCAGTCGCTGGTCTTCGCGGCTCAAAACTCAGACGATCGAGAAGCACTAGAAGCCGCGCTGCACAGCTTGGAGTCGCTCCGCGACAACGGCCGCGACAACGACGTCCGTCCGGCGATCGCGGTCGCTCACAGCCGTCTGGGAGAATTGCTGTCCCAAAACGGACAGCCGTCTGATGCACTGCCGCACTTGGAAACCTCGCTGAACTTGCTGCGCGAGCTCGCCGCCGAACAGCCGATGCGGCGCGATTGGAAAATTGAGATCACGTTGCTGTTGGTGCGGCAGGCAGAGCTGTCTCGACAACTCCGCCGCGAGACCGAGACGGAACAACTCGTCAGCGAATGCCTCCGCGAACTGGACAAGATCGAACGGGACGTGACCGAACCGGCGGAGATCAGCGAAATCGCAAACTCGCGCGTGCGACTGTCTGAAACATTGTCGCGGCTCGAACGTACGGACGAGGCGCGTCGTCAACTTCGCTTTGGCTGCGAGGCGTTAGGACGCATCGCTTCGCGGCCGAAGTCAACCTTGCGACAACTTCGCGAGGCACTCACCGCGGTCGGGCGACTCGCGAACGAGTTTTTCGCGCGCGAGGAGTTTGTCGAAGCATTCGAGGTGCTTGATCCAGCAGCGACCTGGGCCGAGCGGTTGCTCAACGCCGTTGATGCCACGTTCGACGATCAGCAAGCCGCCGTGCTGTTGCTCCGCAACTTGGCCCTCGTCGAATACCGACTCGATCGCCGAACGGAGGCCGAGCGGCACTTCGGACAACTCGAACAATCTCTGTCACGGCTTGAGATCGAGGACCGGATGTTCCCTCAACTTGGCCGGCAAGAATGGATCAACTTACAGCGCCGTAAGCTTTCGGAACTGCGAGCGGCCGTAACGAACTGAAGATCGGGCCTTCTGTTTGTTTCGGGTTTGTGTGAAATGAGACGTTCCCCCGCAGAATTCCCTGGCGGGAATTGACGAAGTGAAATAAGTTCCACGGCATTGTTCATGGCTACAGCCCGCAACTCGGAAGGAACATCCATGAGTCGGTTGTCATTTTGGTCGCGTCGGTGGCAAGGTTGGACACGAACTTCCATTCGGCGACCGTGTGCTCGGCGTCACGCGGCGGGTGGGCTGGAAGCTCTGGAACCACGGCTGAATCTGGCGGCCGTGGTGGTCGTCGAGACGATGGATGCTTACTGGTTCATCGAGGAACCAACTCTTGATTCACTCGCACCGGCTGCGAGTGCCGATCAACTTTTGAGAAGTGATGTTTCCGGCAGCGCGAGTTTCGATCAGATCGAGCAGGGGTTGCCGAACTCGATCACTCCGGTTGCTGCGAACGGTGGAGCGCTGAATCCGTCCGAAGCGAAACTCACTGACTCGTTCCTGACCGAGCTGTGGTCTTCGGAGCCCGACTTCTTCTACGAGGATGTTCTGGCGGTGACGTTCTACAACGACACGTCGATGGACACGCTGATCAACAGCGGGTTGTTTGACGGCAGCGATCAAGTGGATTCCTTCAGCAACACGGCCCCGACTGCGGGCGACGTTGTCGGGAACTCCGGAGTCGCAAACAACATCGAGAAATCGTTCGGCGGTCAGCAAAATCTCGCGATCGGACGGTCGATTGCAGCGAACAAACCAAACAGTGCTGCCGCCGTGGGAGTCAATGAGACTGTCAGCTCGGAACTCTTCGCGTCTGCGAAGGCCGCAGTGGCAGCCTGGTCGAAGCGGCTGGAATCGGAGTCGCTTGTGCAGGCCAACGGCGGGCAAGCGTTCGCCGACGAGGCCTGGGCGGCTGTGATGGTCCCGTCACGCAGCCTCGCTGCCGACCAGATTTCGCCGAAAGTGTTGCCCCTGAGTTCTCAAGATGAGTCACCACGAGACTCAACCGTTGTGCCAGCCGTCGCGGCGATGACTGCGTCTCAAGAAACTGTTACCGCCACCGAGATGACGAAGCTCGAATCGTTCTTCGCGAAGTTTCCATCGTTCGGTTTCGGGGCCAGCCGCTCGTCGATGCTGCGATTCGTCCGAGACAACGGAGACGCTCACACCGCGAAAGCGTCCGACGGGAACGATCCCGTCGTTGACGAGACGAGCAACTCGCTGTCGTACTCACAGTGGGCGTCGCTGATCGGAGCGGTCAGCCTGCTCGGCGCGAGCCAGTGGCGAAGCGGTGGCAATGATCGACGAGAGACGCAGACGACACCGCTCCGCGCAAAGGTCAAGGGCGAACGCCCGGTTGCGTGCTGAGGGTAGTGTCCTATTTTCAATGTAGCCCGACGTCGCCGACGTCGGGAATAGCCGACTTCGGCGAAGTCGGCCTACAAATTAGGACACTACCGTGCTGAGCGTCGCACGCTGCAAAGGCTGCGATAGAAATCTCGAAACGCCCGGATGATTGTTCAGCCGGGCGTTTTTATTGCGCTCTTGGCGAACGCTGAGATTCTTCGTGCAAGGTGGCGAGGTGCCGCGAGTACATGCTTGCGGTTGCGGGTCAGAGACGCTCGTGGGTTGCGAGCCTCACGTGACACGTCTCTTCAAACGAAGGAACTTATCATGCGGAACAATTGGTCGTGGCGAAAATTGTGGTCGAGTCGTGGTGGTCGTGGTCAAAGTTGGCGAAGCCGCGTAGAGCAGTCCGTTCCGGCGGAAGCGTTCGAGCCGCGCGTCGTGTTGTCGGCGGTCAGCGCGTCACAGAGCGGTGCGGTGGACTTGCATCAGCACAGCGGGATCGAACGAGTGGCTCGCATCGTCAACGGGACGCAGACGTCGGGCTATCCAGCCGTCGGTTTGATCGGCGACACGGCGGATGATTTTTGTTCGGGAACGCTGATCGCTCCGCAGTACGTTTTGACGGCCGGCCACTGCGCGGTGGGAGTCGCCGACACCGTCGGCACCTTCACGATTGGCGGGCACACGTATCACACGGAGAAGGTCTATTTGAATCCAAGTTACAACGACAGCGCGATTGGCAACGACGCGGCGAACGATATCGCGATTTACAAACTCAACGAGCCGGTTGTCGGGATCGCTCCGATGCCGATCTTTCACGGGACGCCGCAAGTCGGCCAGTTGTTGACGCTGGTTGGCTTCGGCGGAGGAGGAACTGGGACGACCGGATCGAACGGCGACTTCGGGATCAAACGAGTCGGCACGACGCCGATCGACAACGTGACCCCCAAGTTGATCGAGTGGAACTTCGACAACAACTCGGAGAGCAATACCGCTCCGGGCGATTCAGGCGGGCCGGCGTTCGTGACGGTCGGCGGAGTGAAATACATTGCAGGTGTCACGTCGGGTGGCGATTCCGCAACCTCCGGTATCGGCGACCACTCGTTTGACACGCGAGTCGATGCCTACGCCGATTGGATTGCGACCATCGCGGGCTTGAGCAGCGGTGGCGACGTGCCGGTGGTCAGTGTCCGCGCGACGGACGCTGTCGCCGCCGAAACACGAGTCGGACAACCTGCGAATCGCGGGCAGTATCAGGTCTCGCGCACCGGCCCGACCGCCGCACCGCTGACCGTCCTGTACACGATATCCGGGAGCGCCACGAACGGCATCGACTACTCGCGACTGAGTGGCTCGGTCACGATTCCGGCGGGACGTTCGTCGGTGACGATGACTGTCAGTCCAATCGACGACTCCCTGGTCGAAGGGACAGAAGACGTCGTGTTGACGATCACGCCGCGCTCGACGTACTCGAACGATGTCGCTCGCAATTCGGCGACGATCACGATCGAGGACAACGACACGGCCGCTCGCACGAACGACAATTTTGCGGATCGTCGCGCGTTGGCCGGCAGCAACATCACCGCGACGGGTGACAATCGCTCGGCAACTCTCGAAGTGGGTGAGCCGAATCCTGCGGAAGTCTCCGGCGGCAAGTCCGTCTGGTGGACTTGGACCGCTCCGAACACTGGTCGCTTCACGATCAGCACGGCCGGCAGCTCGTTCGATACGACGCTCGGCGTTTACACCGGCAGCTCGCTGACCTCACTTCAATTGGTCGCCGAGAACGACGACGCAGATAGCCGCTCGGGCATTGTGACCAGCCAAGTGACCTTCAATGCTGTCGCCGGCACGAAGTACCAAATCTTGGTTGATGGCTACGATGGGGCGAGCGGCGACATCACACTCCGGCTCAACTCGGCCGGAACGACCTTTGCCGCCAATCGCCTGGCAGTTCCTCGACGCGACGCCGTGCTGATGGATTCCGTGTTCCAAAACTACCACGATCTTGCTCGTCGGCTGTGACGCGCTGTGCCAGAATTTCGTCAAGCTCACGGGCGAGAAGACCGTCGCTTGATTCACCGGTTCGAGCCGATTTCGGAAGGCTCTTCCGGTGTTCCGGGGAGGCAAGGTTCAAAGCCACGGATGAAACCCGGAATGAACACGGA
>JAYVQJ010000539.1:0-7225 GCA_043777235.1 Planctomycetia bacterium | reverse complement strand
TCCATCGGCTTGCCGTCTTTGTCGGACGGTTTCGTGTCGCCGTCCTTCGGGTCACCCGGTTTGGGTTTCGAGCTTTTCGAGTTGGGCGGGGTCTCGCCGTTCTTCTCCGCGTCTTGCTTGTCGATCTTCTGGCCGAGCTTGTCCGCCTCTTTGGAGAGGTCTTCCTGCTTGCCCGCAAGCTTCTTGGTGTCGTCGCCTCGTTCGGTGCCGGCTCGGACATCCTTCTCTTTGCCGATCATCTTGTTGATGTCTTTGAGCAGTTCTTGCAGGCGCAGTTTTTCCTTTTCGATCTCCGAGCGGCGATCTTCCGACTGCAACAGGTCGAGCAAGTTCTTGAGCTGCGCGACCAGATCCTCTTGTCGCTCGATCGCTTCACCGAGTTGCGGCTGTTCTTTGTTGAGCAATGCGTAGATCAAGTTCATCTGATCTTCGACGCGCGTCTCTTGCGACTTGCCGAGAGCGCGGAAGAGCAAGTCGGCTCGTTCGGGGTCTTGCTTGCGGAGGATTTCCGCCATCTGTTGCAGCGTGAGATTGAACCGCTTGTAGCGTGCCTTGATCGCGTCTTGATCGTTGGCGAGGTTGGGCTTGTTCGGCGGCGGTTGTTCTTGACTGACCGCATGGCCGACTTGACCGAGCACGACAGCGATCGCGATGAACGCAGTGCAGAGTGCAGAGTGCAGAGTGCAGAGTGCAAAGTGAGGACGAGGTTGTCGCACGGAATCCACTTTGCACTTTGCACTCGGAACTCGGCACTTTTCACTTTTCAGTCTCATCGGAAAGCCCTTTCAGTTCTTGAATGCGGCGTTTCTTGCGTTCGGACTTGGTGCGGTCTTCGAGCTGCTGCTGTTGGTCAATGATCGACTTGAGGAGTTCGATGGCTTCCTGGAATGTCTCCAGCCGCTGCATTTCCTTGAGAATCGTGTCCATCTGGTCGAGCAGCACGCCAATCTGCGTAATGGACTCGTCCAATCCCGGCAGAGGATCGCGGCCATCATCGAGGATCAGCTTGAGCGCTCCCAGCGATTCGTCCACGGCAGGATAATCGCCGTCGTTGAGCGAGTGGAGAGGTTTGACGATTTTCTCGTCGATTCGTTCCAACATTTGTGGGGTGTGAACGGCGTTGTTGATCAGCTCTTCGCGGATGTCCCGGAAGGATTCTTCGACGGAAATGGTCTCGGTCGAGTTCTTGCGAATCGCGTGCAGAGAACGAATCACGCTGGAGATCACGACGGTCAACTGCTCTTGGCGAGCGGAGGGTGTCAACCCTCCGGTGGCCCCGTTCTTGGATTCGTCGGCGGACTTCCCATCCACCGGGGGGCTAACACCCCCCGCTCGCCTGTCGGCCTTTTGCACGTCGTCGGCCTTCGAGCGGTGCAGGATCAAATCGGCTCGCGTCTGTTTGACCTCGTTGATGATCTGCTCGAAACGTTTCCGCAGATTCAGCTCACGTTGGTAGAGCAACGACAACAACTCCTCGTTGCTGACGATCTTAAACGTGAATTTCTGGCTGCGCGCGACATGCGGGCCGTTGAGATTGTCGGCGTCCTCGGCGACGACCGTCAGTGTGAGCTTCTGGCCGATCTCCAAATCCATCTTCAGGATTTCAAACCGCTCGGTCGCGTCATCGTCTTTGGTTTGCAGCTTGAATTCGCGAGGCTCACCGCTGGGCGTCTTCGTCAGCGATCGGGTCTCCCACGGCTCTTTGTCGTCGATCTGAAATTCGAACCGTGCGTCCTTGATTCCGTAGTCGTCGGTGATGAGAGCTGCAACGGGAATCTCCGCCTTGCGAGTGACCGACGTCCCGATCCCCTTGAGTTCCGCCACGATGACCGGTGCGTTGTCGGCGATCCCGTGAATTGTGATCCGAGCCGGATCGGCTCCAATGATGTCGTCGGCGTCTTCGAGAAAGATTTTCAAAGCGACGTCCGGCGGCATTGCGAACGGTGCCCCGTAGCCGAAGTCACCAGACTTCGGGGAATTTGTTTGAGAATCAGACTCGGTCGAACCGTTCGCCCGAACTCTGGCGAGTTCGGCTACGGGCCGTCCCAACTTTTCAAACCGTTCGCGCGCGGTCGGTGTCGCTAACTCAGAAAGCACGAAAGGGATGACGAACTCGCGCCGCGTGGCATCGAAGAACTTTGCCGCGCGGTCCGCCGCGATCGGCTCGACTTGCACCGCGAGACCGTCGGCCGAGCGAGTCGTCAGCGATGCCTCGGTCGGCGACAGCGTCAACTCATGCGGTCCGTATTGCAGCCGAGCACGCACGAGCGGCTTGTTGGATTTCGCACGCAACAGAAAATCGGTCTCGATCGGCAGCGACATCTGCGTCCCTTGGACCGAGACGGTTTCGCGAACCGGTTGCTTCGTGGCTTCGTCGAGAGTGACCCGCTTCGTGTGTTCGGGAAAGAAACTCTCGGCGGTCAGCACATCGATGCGCGGTGGATCGACGACTCGCACACGATAGGACTCGCGGTTCGTGAAGTCACCGGCCGTCACCCAGAAGTCGGCATCGTCGAGAAGATCATCAATCGCGTGCTTGAATCGCCGCTCGCCCGCCGCGAAGCAGGTTGCTCGGCCGTAACCGCGACCGCCGCCGAGCCGGTATTGCAGTTCAACTCGCTCCGGGATTTTCTTGCCGGGCGGGACATCGAACAGCAGCACGAGATCGCTGCCTCGCGGATGTTTGTATTCGCCATCGACAAACGCCCTCACGCGATCACCCGGCTGAGCCAGCACGGTCGCGACCAGTTCCACTTCGCGCGGCCAGTACGTTTCTTCAAGGCCGAGATATCCCGCTCGCCAGCGAGCGAACGCCTGCGGGCACATCACCCCGAACGCGATCAGCGACACGAGCAACACGCTCGCCGCTGACATCGCTCGTCGTAGTGGCCGACGGTCAAAGACCGCCCCAACATCCAACTGCTGCAACTTCTCGCTCGCCTCGGCCACCGTCCGTTCGAGCATCGCCGAAGTCAACGCGCTGCGAGTTTCCGGCTGAGAACTCAACTCGACCGCCGTGACGAGCCGGTCTCCCAACTCAGGAAACCGCTTCTCCAAAATCAGAGCCAGAGACTTCGATCGAAACGTGCGGAACACACGAAACAAGACCAACACCAGTCCGACCGCCACGAGTCCGCCCAACACCGCGACATCCAAACCGACTCGCAACCATCGAGGCGGCTCCAATCGCCGCACCGAGAAGACCGCCCAATCAAATCCAAGACTGACCCAGAAGAACAAGCCGACGAGCACCACCGCCAGCGCGATCCCTTCCCAAAGCACATACTGCCGAATGCGACCCCGCAGCCGCTCCAAAGTGGCTTCGACTTCGGGAGGGAGTTGAACGTGATCGAACATGTGAGTTGCCATTTCCTGAGTGCGATATTCCGTTGCAACTGTCCTCAAGCGAGCCGTTGATACAGCTCGGCATTCTTGGCGACGACCTGTTCCGCAGCGTCGGAAAAGTTCTTGTTCGGCCGTTTCGGCGGCGGCGAGAGGATTCGTCGGCCGCTCAGGGCTTGCTGCTGACGAGCCTCTTCGGCGATGCGATGCACGTCGAAGTCGTGCTTGGCCGCCAACGCTTCCTTGATCCGCCAGACTTCGGCCATGACTTCATCGTGCGTCGTTGTTTCGATGATATTCGACATGTGGGATTACTCCTCGGGAAATTCGGGCGGCTTCGGCATGACGCCACCCGATCAAGCCCAGGTCAGGAAATTCGGGGGAGCCAACAGATTCCTTTTACGGAGTGGCATCGGAGATTCTCGCTCGCAGAGGAGCCGCGTGTGCTTCATGGTTTCCGCTTCGGCCATCAAAAAGAACGGCTCGGACAACCCCCCAACTGTCGCGGTCCAATCCGGTGGCGCTTGATGCATACGGAGCGCCAACAATTCCAACAGCGCGGCCGCCACAACGACATGGCGGTCGTCAGTCCCGGTCAGTGGCGACACGTCGCGCAACACTGGCGTCCCGCGCAGGAATTCCTGTGTCGCTCCCGACAACCACAAGCCGTCGCGGCTCAATGCCGCTTCGACCAATTCATTCAGCGTGACCATGAATCCGATCCCAAACGTCGTGGAAGGCGAATTGTGTTTTTAACTCGGTCCCTGGCACAAGAAACGGCAGCAATCGATTCCAGATCTCAGTGCGATTCGCGGTCTTGATCAGGTCCTGCAATAAGGTTGTTGCATCACGAAGATCGCGATTGTCTCGCCATGCCGACAGTTTCATCGACAAGAGTTGCTCCGCCAACGGTTGCCAGACATCGATGCCGGGTGCTGAGAAAACTTTTTGCCCGCGCGAGTGGCCAACCAGAAATCCCTTGGCTGCGTCATTCAGCCAATCGTCCGGCAGTGCGGAGTCGGTCGCCACTTGTTCGATCCAACGACGAATGACGGATGCTGGCGGCGGTTCAAAGAAGACTCCATCCACGTCGCGCGTCGCCGGGCGAGCGTCATAGCCCAGCATCATCGCCGCGCCGCCAACCACCAGCAGTTCAATCGTCTGACCTTCCGACACAGCGATCTCTCCAAGCCGCCGCAAGGCTTGCTCAATTTGTTCGCGAGTCAAAAACCGAGTTTCGCGAGTCATGCTTCACGCCAGCTTCAACAACTTTCGAGTCAACCACTCCACCGACAACAATCCGACCAAAACATACAGCACCCAGTCACGGTCCCACAGAGTTCGCAGTCGCTCATCGACGAGAAATTCTTCGCCGTGATTGGGGAGCAGCTTCGGAAGCGCGGCAGCCGTCGATTCGTCGAGTTGCAGGTACGCACCGCCGGTTTCGTCAGCCATTGCTCGGAGCAGTTGGACGTTTTGCCGGGCGTTCGCGGTTTCCAAGTTCGGCAACGACACGTCGAGTTTCTCGGTGAGCTTGTCGGTCGAGTCGGGGACGGTCAGTTCGAGGCGGTATGTCCCTGGCAGGCTCAACCGAAAATCGCCGACGAATTGGCCGGGACGTTGTCGATCGGGAAGCAGCTTCATCGGCGGGATCAGTGGGCGACCGGAGGGATCATAGATGTCGCAGTTGATCGACTCGGCCGTGAGCGGCTGGAACTGAGCGTCGCTGAGCAACGCTCGGACATGAGCGGTTTGGCCGAGCAAGTATTGATTCCGTTCGAGCAGCAACATGCCGCGCAGCGTGCCGCGTTTGAGTCGCGTTGTGCTCAGTTCGCGAATCGCTTTCGTCCAGAAGCGATCAAAATAATCTTCGTCGATTGCTCGCAGTCGCCAGAGTTCGCTGGCTCCGAGATAGAGCGTGCGGCCCGATCCGTAAAACTGCGACGCCAACCAAATCGGTGCGCCGTAGCTGGTCTCCGAACGAGGATCGGCGAAGTTCGCGTACACGGTTGCTCCGGCTTTCGAGCCAGCCGTCGGATAGCAGCGGTAGATGCCGAGGAATTCTTTCCAGACGGCGGCGCTGCTGATCGTGTCGTCGGTCAGTTGCAGGAAGCCCGCTTCGTGTCCGGCTCGCGTGAAGCCGATCGCCCAGGCTTGCGGGCCGCTCGCATCGGCGAGCAAGTCGGACGCCAGCGAACTGAGCGTCACCGGGCACAGTTCTTGAATCGGTTTGACTTCGTCGCCGCCGCTGGCCAGCGAGGAGGTGTTGACGTCACCCGCCACTAAGATCAGTCCGCCGGATTGCGCGAAGACCCATTCGCGCAAGTTGGACTGTTGCTCTGGTGTGACTTTCCGCCAATCGGGATCGAACGCGACGATGACGTCGTACGGAAACAGTTCTTCGCGCGTCTTCGGGAACTCGAACAGCAGCTTGTTGGATTCCTGACTGACCGCCGTGCCGGGATCGGCCGTTTGCAGCAGCACATCGACTTCGATGGCCTTGTGCCGAAAGAGCATGTTCTTCAAGAAGACGTAATCGCGCATTGGGCCGCCGGCGAAGAGCAGCACTTTCGTTTTGCGATCGGTGACACGAATCGTTTTGCGGCGTTCGTTGTCGGCGTCGCTCAGTTCGCTGGCTTTCGCGACCGGCTTCGCTCGCAACAGGTACTCGACCGAGCCGGTCGTGGCCGGATTCAGCTTGAAGGTGACTTCAATCGGCACGCCGTTGTCCGCCAGCGCGAGCTCCTTCGACTCGACCAGACTCGGCTCCGACGTTTCGCCTTCCGGCCGCGACAGCAGTTCGACGACCGCGTTTTTCCCGGCGAGGCCCTCGGCCTGCACGAAGGCCGTGACTTCGAAGGGATCGCCGAGATGCGCATCGGTCGGAGCTTGTACGCTGGCAATCGACAAGTTCACCGGCGGCTGAGTGCCACCGACTCCGACCATCACGAGTCGCGTCTTCGACTGAGCCGCGAAGTGACTGGCCGAAGCCGCATCGATACCGGCGTTCGCGGCACCGTCCGAGATCACGATCACACCCGACAGCGATTTGCCGCTGATCTGCCGCACGAGTTCGAGCACCGATTCGCCGAGCCGCGTTTCGACTCCGCGCGGCTTCAAGATTTCTTCCCACTGGATCGCAGGTGGCTCGCTTGTGGATGACTTGCCGGTCTTTGGATCGTTGCCGTCAGAACTTCCTGTCACGCGAGCCGCGTGACCTACGACGCGCGGGTCTTTCGAGTGAAACAACCAATGCGGTCCCGCCTGCGTCGAGTCAAACGTGAAAACGCTAACGTCGTGATTCCGCTGCAACTCGGCGACCATCGGCGAGCGTTCCAAAAGTTCGCGAACGGCTTCGGCTCGTGTGCGAGCGATCGGCTTGTCAGTGACCGCTTCGGCCTTCGCCGACTCTGATTCGTCCGGCGACTTCTCCGGCAACTGCATCGACAGCGAAGTGTCGATCGCGATGGCGACTCGCGACGGTCGGAACGATGTCGTCTGAGTTCGCTCCTGCGGATTGACTGCGATCGCGATCAAACCCAACCAGGCACCCAACCGCAGAGCCAACAGCCACACTTTCCAAGCCGGATGCAATTCGTTGGTGTCCCGCAAATACATCGCGACGATCCACGCCACGCCGACCGCTGCCAACGCCAACCAGCCCAGCCATGCGAGTGGGCTGTCCGGCAACGCCACTTCCCACGCCATCCGCGTGTCGGCGGCAAGAGTCATGATGTTGAGGGCCACATCGGTCATCGAAGTTCTTTCCAACGTCCAGGCAAAATCATTTCCAGGATCAAAGGCGATGACTCACGACGAGACATTCAAAGACTCGCGGATCTGTTGCAGTGTTTTGCGAGGCCCGGCTGCGGCACGGCGTTCG
>JAYVQJ010000538.1:0-7247 GCA_043777235.1 Planctomycetia bacterium | reverse complement strand
CGTGGGGCACGTTTCCAACGTGCCCGTCTTCCGCTTTGCCGGACGTCGCAACAACAGCCGACTTTGCCAGTTTGCCGCGAATCAACTGCCGCAGCAGCGTCGTCGCACCGAGCTTTTTCACGACAGCACGAGCAGTTCGATCCGCGAATCGACAAACTCGCAGATACGCGAGACAAAGCTGCGGCCAAGTTCCCGGCGGAACCAGCCAAAGCGTCCCGCTCGCCGAAGTCGTCGTCGCAAACATTTGCTTGTAATCAGCCGCGCCGCCGCCAAAGTCGAACACGCGTGGCGGATGGTCGCTCAGCAAATCATCGAGCACTTGTAGCAACAACACTTGGCCGGGTGAGCGATCCGAGAACTCGCGGTCGTAACCGACCTCTTCGTAGCTGAAGAGTCCGTTGTGTTGTGTCCCAATCAAGAATGCGGCTGGCTTCTCGTCCACGAACAGCAAATACGAACGGAGTGATTGATGGGTTGCCAGGGACGTGAAGAACCGCAGTTCCTGTTCGTTGTTGTGAATCCGCAGACCGAGTTTTTCCGATTGCCATGTCCGTTGCGAGATCGTGTGAGCCGCCTCCAAGAATTCGGGGATCTGATCCGGCTGCGAGATGCGAACCAGCCGCGTTGTGCCGATCTTTTTCTGTTTGCGTTTGAACGTGTTTCGCGTCTTCGACGAGAACTTCGTCCAATAGTCGAGCGGATTCGGTGGGAACTCGATCTTCAACCGTTCTTGGATTCCGGTTGGACTGAACAATCGGAAACCGTCGTGCTGAAGTGACTCGGCGGCCGTGAACAGCGCGTCGTGGTGTTCGAGGTCTTCGATGAGCAGAAACGTGGCGTGATGTTCGCGAGCGTACGTCGCGCACGCCGTAAGCACCTGCTTCGTCAGCATCTCATCGGCGGTCCCAAGAACTCGATTGCCCACCAGCCGAAAGCCGTGTAGCCACGTCCTGAATCCAAAGCCGCCTGCTTGTCGCAAGCCGATGCTCTTCGCCGCGAGAATTCCCAGCGCGATGACTTGTCCGGAGCACGTGGCCAAGCACAGCACGATTTCGCCGCTCGACTCCGCGAACAAAAGATCGGGATGTTGCGGCAAGCGTGACACGGGGTCGCGATCGAACAGCTCGCACCAGCGCCAGTAAGTCGATGACAAGTGCTGTCGATCGGCCTCGTCGATGACGTGAAACGACAGTTCAACCGCCGCAGCGTCGTGTGCGACGAGCGAACTCGTATCGGTGCTGAGTAAGGACAAATTAGTAGTCATTCAGAACCATCTCTTCTGGTTGTTGAGCCATCACTGAGTTCAAGCCGGCTCCGGCGACGATGCGTCGGAGCGGAAGTTGTGTGCCATGCCATTCGCGAATGACATCGGCGTGTGTCGGGCCAAGATCGAGTTCCACGTCGCCGCGCTGCGAGCTGTCGCGCAGAGTGCGGTGCAGTAACAACGTGGCCAGCGGGAGCTGCCGGAATTCGGCATCGACTCCCGTCCAAACGGTTCGCAGATGTCCGAGCATCAGCGTGTGAAAACGAAACGCAACAGGCCGCGATCCGACCAGTAACAGGCACAGATCGGCGGCGGAATGTTGCCAGGCCCACGGCAGCAAGTCGCGCAGAAACAAATGCCGTTCGGGAGCATTCAGCAGCGAATCGGCTCGCGACAATTGCTTCTCGTCGTTGAGCGCAATGTTCAAGCAGTCTTGATACAGCTCATCCGGAAACTGCGGCGGAGTCCGATCGGTCACTTGCGGTCGGAACCGGACAAAGTTCGTCGGGCCGAACGCCGTCAATTGTTGCTCGCCCACGTCAACCAAGGCCCGCAACTTCGGTGACACCTGCGACCAATACTCGGTGAAATCGCCGTGAAGTCGCAGCCGACTCGTGCCGATCCACGACTGCGCGCGAGCCGATAATCCGACGGCTCGCAACGTGGACAACATGCCGTCGTGCGGATCGTGTAGCCCGCGCACATCGAGCAGATGTTTTCGAGCCAACTCCGCGCGCAGGTGATTCCCGATTGTCGACCAACTCGCGGGCCAACTGGTTCCGATCGGTTCGAGCGTTTCCGATCCGACGCTCGGCAGCGTCAGCTCTCGGCGGCCGGCTTGTTCCTGTTCGACCAGCACGGCCAGCCCGATCGTTTCGCCGTCACGTTCGCAGCAGAAGGTTCGCAGGCGTTGTCGGTCGCCGAAGTGATCCCAATAAAGCTGCAACCAATCGAACGTCTGACAGAACGCCGGACGAGATGTCTTCGCGAGCAGATCACTCCACAACGGCTGTAACTCGGCAAGCGTCGCCAGATCGTTGATCTCGAACACCGATGGAATGCCGCCAAGTTCGTCACCCTCCGCGCACACGCCGACCACCTGCTGATCGTTTTCCGATCGCAGCCCCAGTTCATCGAGCGTGAAGAAGGAAGAAGTCATGGACGGGATTTCGTTCTCGGCGGTGATCCTACGTCTTGCGCTTGATTGCAGAACTCATGTGCCAACCAATTCCTCAGCGTGAGCCGGTGTCGATTCGGGGCGCGGTTCGCCGGACGCGAGCAATTCGTGCGTTGGGGTGCGTCCCAAGACGCTGCCATCGAGCAGGTTCTTGAGTTTCAGCCCGGCATTCCAAAATCCGCTGACGACGTGATTGACCGAGACCGCGAACGACTCGACGCGGTCGGTGGCCTTGGCTCCCCAGCGACCCTTGTCGTGCAGATCGCTGGTGCCGAAGTCGTACTGCGTCACGCCGCGCGAGTAACCCTCCTGAAACATCCGCCAGTAAAGCTGCGAGCCGACTCGGTAGTTGCTCCACGCTTCGTCGTACTGATTCGCGAGGACGTATCGCGTCGAGCCAACCGTTGCCGCGACGACGAAGCTGATCGGTTTCTTGTCAGCGAACAGTAACCAGCCATCGAAAAAGTCTTGTGGCGCGAGCCAATCGTGAATCAGCTCGGACCAAAACCGTTGCTCGACCGAACCGACGAAGCGCGGTCGGCCATGCGGATCGTCCGTCAGCCAACTCCGCTGCTCGATCTGTGCGAGTGCAGCCACGAAATCGGAGGACTCCGTTGCGGACGGATGTCGCAGATGACGTACTTCAACCGAGTGATCGCGGGCCAGCCGATTCTCGAATGTGCAGACTTTTTGACGAAACTTGCGGCCGATCGTTTCGGCTCGGCATTGCTCCCAAGTCGCCGGCAATTCGGCGGTCGCTAATTCCTCCGAGCTTTGTCGCCGCATCGGCATTTCGAGTTCGTTGAGCGCCGAGAGGACTCCACGATGAGCCTCATGCGACATCGGCCACGGGCCAAGTTGCAGGATGCTCCAACCGATCTCGACCAGAAACCAGCCGATCGCGCGGCCGATCGCGAATTCGTGCGTCTGTTGAGCCAACACCAATCGCCACGGTTGGAAATACCCACCCATCGCGTTGACTCGCAGCAACCCGGTTTTCGGATGGCCAATCGGCATCACGCCGCACAGCCGATTCGACTCGTCGTAGACTGCGGCGACGTGCATCTCGCCGGTCCACGGCGCATGCGAACCGATCGTGCGATCCCAAATCGAAAACCATTCCGGCCCAAACAGCCGCAGCTCCGGCCGCACGCGATCGAGAAGATCGCGCCAGTCGGCGTGCAGCCGGTCGTTGCCGGCGATTCGTTGAAGTTCACAGTGAAACATGATGGGAGTTCCGAGTTCCGAGTGCTGAGTGCTGAGTGCTGAGTGCTGAGTTGTGAGTTCCGGGTACCGATTCAGTGGTTCCCAGTTTGGTTTGGTGTGAATCGGGCCTTATCCCGAAGGGATTACGTCACATAGCCCAGGGTTGCCCGCGCATGCGGGCTACCCTGGGTGGTGGAGGAATTGTTCGGTCTACCCTGAAAGGGTTGCGTCATTGAGAAATCTCGATGACGAAACCCCTTCGGGGTACATCGGACGTTTCGATTTCAAACCCAGGGTAGCCCGCCTTCGGCGGACAACCCTGGGCTATGTGACGCAACTCCTTCGGAGTAAAGACAAATACAATCACCTCGACCTTGGAACGACTGTCATTTCACGCGGGCGGCTTCGCGATGTTCCAACGGCCTATCTTTCCCATTGAATCCTTCCGCCACTGCCATATTTTTTGTTGAGCCAGCCAGGTCGCTCCGAGCACGACGGCACCGCCGGCCGCGATGGTGATGATTCGGGGCCAACCGGGATGCAACGGGACGTGTGACCAAACGAGATACGAGTAGCTCCACAACGCCACCAACGGTGCCAGTTGCGGACCGGCGATATCTGTCAGCAATCGACGCGGTTCAAATTCCAGACGCTTCATCGCGAACGGGAGCAACAGTCCCAGCTCGACGACGTAGAGCGGGATCACCGTCCCCAACGCGACGCCGACCAAACCCAGGCTGGAAATCAGCGACAAGCTCAGCGCAAAGTTCGCGATCGCTTCAATGACGTAAATCAACGCTGGCCGGCGGACCTCGCCCATGCCGAACAGCACGCTCGTGACAACTTTCATCGGCGTGCCGACCAACTGACCGGCCAGCAACACCAGCAGAATCGTTTGGGTCTGCGGATACATCTTGTGGACCCACGTCGCCATCAACGTCGGCCCGAAGAAGCTGGCACCGATGAAGAAACCCATGATCAACACCCAAGCCAACCCAACCGCGCGAGCCATCAATGCTCGCAGTTCGGCGGTGTTGCCCTGAGCGTGCAGTTCACCGGCTCGCGGCAGGCAGACCGAGGCGATCGCCTGCAACGGCTTCGAGAGGTACTGGCACAATCGCTGAGCCACGCAATACGGCACGATTGCGTTGGTCCCTAGCACGCAGCCGATGACGACGCAGTCGGTCGATTCAATCAACATGGCCGAGCCAGCTTCCAGCATTGCAAACGCACTGAACGAGAAGCACTCGCGAAACGTCTGACGATTGAGGAGCCGAAATCCAAATCGCAGCTCAGGCACCAAGCGAAACACACACAGCATGTAGCCGAGGTTCTCGGCCAGCGTCGTCGCTAGAAAGATGACCGCGAGAATCAGCAACCCGCTCTCTTTTTGCAGCAGCAACAGCGTCAGCCCGAATCGGACCAAGCCGCTCAAGAACACGAACGTGCGTTCCAAATCGAACCGCTGCCGGCCGATCAACACTCCGCCGAAGACGCTGCCGGTGATCGACACCGCCACGTTGACGCCGAGAATCACAATCACCCAGCGCAGCTCCCAAACGGAGACTCCACAATTCGGCCACAGGATCGGCACCAGCCACGCGATCACACCGGCCAGCAAAATCGCCAAGCCGCTCATTGCGACGTACACCGCGCCGATCACGTTGACCACGCGATTGACTTGATCGGCTTCGCCCTTCGCGTGATGCGACGCCACATACCGGCTGATCGTTTGGCCGAGTCCCAGATTCAGCAGCCCGAAGTATCCCGCGATCGCGCTGATGAAGACCCAAGTGCCGTAGGTCGAATCACCCAGCGTACCGAGTACTCTCGGCATCAAGATCAGCGCGAGCAACATCCCCAGCACATGGTTGCTCCATGTGGCCAGCAGGTTGATCGTGAATCGTTTGCGAAGTCCCATCACTTCAAATCCTCGAAGCCACTTGCACGAACACGTTGAACGCCAGAAACACCGCCACGCTGCACACCGCCAAGCGGATGAGATGCTTGCGATCCCACGTCGCCAACAACCGACGTGGTTGCAGATGCGCTCCCGCCAGATTCGCGTAAGCCACTTGCGTCCCCAGCATCAGATAGGTCGACACGACGTAAGCTCGCGACAGAGATTGCAGGCCGAGCGTCCAGCCAACCAACATCGCGACAACGAACGGATACAGCCGGTTCATCTCGGGATGCTGAAAATCGTGCCGCAGATGTCTCAGCCGATACAGCGACAGCGCGGGGAAGAAGAAGCAACCCAAGAACAACGTGCCGCCGAACAAACCCAGTTCAACGTAGGTATGCACGAACGAATTGTGTGCGACCAGTCCGGCCCAATCGGCATACATCCCTTGTCCGATTCCGAATAGGAGCGACGGTGATCGGAGTGCGGCGAGACCTTCACGCCACAACGTGATCCGTTCGTGACCGGTTCCACCCTCAGCCAGCCCGACACCCGATTGCCGGCCACCGATCAGTGGCAGAACGCTCAAACCAATCAAGCCGAGAATGATCGCCACTTTGCGTCCATACTGACAAATCGCGATGACCATGATCGCTCCGCCCGCCGCCATCAAACCACCGCGAGACTTCGTGCAGAGCAGACCCGTCATCAGCAGAGCCATCGGCCCAAGCGAGAAGAATCGCAGCGCGCCGAGCGACCGATCACACAGAATCGACGCCCAGATCACTCCCGAAAACACGATCAGCAGCGACAGGTCATTCGGATCTTGAAAGATGCCGGTCCCGCGCATCCGCGACACACGCCGTAGTTGATTCGCGTCGGTCACGCCGTCGACGTCGGAGATGTGCGTGATGAATTCAAAATCGACGAGCCCGTAGAAGTCCATCACGCACATCGCCACGGTGATCGTCGCCGTGACCGCGATGACCGTCAGCAACGTCTTCAATCGGAAGACCGTATCGGTCTGTGAGACGATCAATCCAAAGAGCAACAGCACTTTTAGAAAGTCGATCGAGCCCGACTTCACACCACCCAAGTAGAAGCGTTGCAAATGTGAAATCGCGATTGCAATCAACACGCCAATCACGCATAGCATCGCCGGCTGCTGAGTCAGATTTCTCCACTGAAAGTGCCTCTTTAGTCCGGCGACTCCACAAACCAACGCCGCGACGATGACCGACTCGTAGATCGGAAGGACATCCAACGCGGGGAACAGCTCGGCCGGCCGCAGGATCATCACCGCGCACACGCTCAGCAGCAGCAAGAATGCCAACTGCGAAGCGGCGGGACGTTGCCAAGTGCGGACCATGAGCCGATGCCCTTCTGGGCGCACGGAGAGTGTCCTCCGCGCGCAACGGTGGTTGTTCTGCGGAAACATAGGTCGCAAATCGTCACCGGCGGTCGAATTGAGAGTCAGGCTTTGCACCGGACCAAGTCAGCCACACCTGATCCGTAGAATCGTTGCAACCGGCCCGCGTCCAGTATGGTTGGCCAAAACTAGCACGACGCGCCAGCGAGTGTTTTTTACGGCCGACCACTCGCTGGCGCGTCGTGCTTTGTGGGTCGGAATCGCGCGGGCTACATTCCGCACCGCTTCCGTCACCCTACATGGAGAAGGGACTGCTCATGTCACGACG
>JAYVQJ010000537.1:0-1896 GCA_043777235.1 Planctomycetia bacterium | reverse complement strand
GTTCCATCAGCCGTGTAGCGGTTATCTGTAGCCGAAGTCGCCAGACTTCGGGGCGGAACTCTGGCGAGTCCCGCTACAGCAACTTGGAACCGCTCTAGGTGAGCAAGTTGTCGATCGGCCGGCTTGTCTCGGCGAAGCGAATGATCTCGCGCGGGACATTTTGTTCGAGTCGCAAGCGGCCGACGTCGAAGAGCGTGTGCATGATCGTCGCCAGCAGATGCTGCGGACGATACGACTCGCCAACGGCACGAGTGGCGTGGCTGTCGGATTGGCCGATGACTTGGCCCATCTTCAAGCCACCGCCTGCGATCAGCAGTGGTGTGAGTTCGCCGTAATGATCGCGACCGCCGTTATTGTTCAAACGCGGAGTACGTCCCATCTCGCCGGTGACGATCAACAGGATCTTGTCGCTCAGACCGCGAGCGTGGACGTCTTCCAAGAACGTGGCGACGGCGTGATCGACTTGGCCACCCATCGGATAGATGCCGGCCATCTGTTTCGGACTGTTGCCGTTGGCGTGGTAATCCCAACCGCAATCCGACACGGTGACGAATCCGCAACCCGCTTCGCACAATCGCCGAGCCAACAGCATTTGCCGGCCGAGCAAATTGCTGGCACGTTTCATGTCGTACCAACGAGTCAGCTCTTCCATGCGGAACAGCTTCGACGTGTCGTATTGCTCGACGGTCCGCGCGTCTTCCTTCGACAGATCGAACGCCTCAGCCACGCCGCGCGTGATCATCTCGAACGCCTGCTGCTGATAAGTGTCGAGACCTGAAATGGAACCGTTGGTGTCGCTGCTGCGACGCAAACGATCGAGCCCTTGCAGCAATGTTCGGCGGTCTCCGAAACGATCCGGTGCAACGGCTAGGGCCATGTCCTGTTTCAGATCGCCGCCGCCGCTCGGATTGAACGCGGCGTACGTCGGGCCGAACGAACCGGGCTGTGTCAGCGTCGGCAATGCGCCGGTCTCGAAGTTACCACCCATCTTCAGTCCATCTTGGACCGCTTCTGGCAACACCAGCACATTCGTGGGCAGACCGCTCTGCGGATGATTGTTGCCTCGCACCCGCGCGTAGATCGAACTGATGGACGCCTTGGTCGGGTTGTTGCCGCTGACGACTTCGCCGTAGGTGTGACCGGATTGTCCCGATCCGTAGGACCGCACGATCGTGAAGCGATCGGTCATCGCGGCGAGCTTTGGAAACGTCGCTCCGAACGTGATCCCCGGCAGCTTGGTTTGCACCTCGCCGGTGATGCTGTGGATTTCCGACGGTGCCGAAATTTTTGGATCGAAGAACTCGATGTGCGGCGGACCTCCTTGCAAAAAGAGGAGCACCACGGACTTGTCTCGGAGCACGTCCGCTCCGATTCCGGCCATCGCTTTCGAGCGCAGCAATCCCGGCAACGACAAGGCTCCCGCGCCGAGCGTCCCCACGCGCAGAAACTCGCGCCGAGAGAAGCCTTGGCAATCGTGAGCCGGAAGTAAGTCCCGAATCGACAGCATCGCGTCGGTCTCCGAGAACACCACCAAAAGAAAGGGCAGGTCACTGACCTGCCCTTTGTGTCTGCTTGCCGCTAGGCGAACAAACTTGTCACCGCTTGAGCCTTTACCAACTCGCGCGGCTGATTGAGGTGGTTGTAGACGATCGTCTCCGGATGAATGCCGAAGGCATGGTAGATCGACGCCAGCAACTCGATTGGGTGAACCGGATTTTCGAGTTGGCTCGACGCCGTCTTATCGCTCTTGCCGTAGACGACTCCGCGCTTCACGCCGGCACCGGCCATGACGCAGGTGTAGCAGTACGGCCAGTGATCGCGGCCGTCGGCGGTGTTGCTGTTGCCGGAGGTACTGACACCACGATTCGGGCTGCGGCCGAACTCGCCGACGCACAG
>JAYVQJ010000536.1:0-1898 GCA_043777235.1 Planctomycetia bacterium | reverse complement strand
CTGCAACTGCTGCAACGCTTCTGCCGAGCACACGACATCGCATTCATTCTCGACGAAGTGCAAGCCAACTTCGGTCGCTGCGGTCGGATGTACGCCTTCGAGTCCTACGGGATCGAGCCGGACTTCGTGACGCTTGGCAAAGGCTTGGGCAACGGCGTCCCCGTCAGCGCCGCCGTCGGCCGAGCGGACCTCATCGCCAGCCTGAAATACGGCGAAGCCTCCGACACATGGTCCGGCAATCCGATTGGTTGTGCGGCGGTCCTCGCGACGCTCGATGAGTTTGAAGCCAACCCGATCCTGCAACACACGCGAGCACTCACCGCCGAATTCTTCGACGGTCTCAATCGTCTCAAGGAAACCGGCTTGATCGCCAAAGTTCGCGGCGAACGAGAAGGACTCGTCTACGGCATCGAGTGTGCTCCGCGCGGTTCACTGTCCGCCAACGAAGTCGCCGTGAAGATCATCGAAGCCGCTTACCTCGGCCTCGGTGACGACGGCATCCATTTGCTCGGAGCATTGGCCGGCAAGGTCATTCGCGTCAGCCCACCGTTGACCATTAGCCGCGCGGACGCGAAGACGTCACTGGATCTCTTGTTCGAGATTTGTCGTACGCTTGCCGAGCGGCTGCCCAATTCTCGATGAACAAACTGAGTCTGTTGCGAATGAGATTGCCAGCGGCATTTCGAAGTCCTGAAGGAAGAGAACAAGATTCTGCCGTCACACTTGCCGGATTTCGTCAGCGGCGTTGAACAGGGTTTTCGTGAGGAGATACACTGCCGACGGTCGACGACCGGACGAAATATAGGCACGCCGCGTTCGGCGAATGATGTCCTTTTCGATGGGCTAACGTCACATGATTGATCGCATTGATGGCTTGCGACTGTTGGTGGAATCTCAACGAGTTCGCTGGCAGCGATGGAATCTGTTGGAGGCGCTGGGTTGGACGCTGTCCGCTCTGTGGGCTTATTTCTTGCTGGCCGTTCTGCTGGATAACCTTGTTCATCTCCCGATGTGGGGACGCTTCGCGACGGCCGCTGGTTTGTGTGCGGTCTTCGTTTGGTTCGGACGTGTCTTGGTGCGGCGTTGGAGAGAACGTCATGCGACTGAAGACGAGATCGCTTTGGCCATCGAACGGCGATGCACGGGGAATGTTCAGAACCGTCTGATCAATGCGTTGCAGCTCAGTCGTGAGGCGGCGCAGGGGCAGTACGCACTGGCTCCGGCATTGGTGCAGGAGAATTGTCGGCAGCTTTCTCAGCTCCCGTTGCCGGCGGTCATCACGTCTCAAACGGCGGCAGCGGGTTTAGTTTTGGCGGGAGTGTTGACCGTCATCGCCGCGATCGGTTGGATGTGGCAGCCGCAGCGATTTACCGGTTCCGCGAAACGGATCTTGTTGCCGTTCGCGTCGGTTGATCCGGTTTATCGAACTCGTTTGGAGATTGAACCCGGAAACATCGAAGCGTTCGGCGATGTGGAAATCCGAGTCCGGATTCTCGGAGAGCGGCCCGCCGAGATTTCGATTTTGCTCGATGAACAAAATCGTCGCAGCACGCAATTGGTTGCGGTCAAAGGGGAGACGGTGGTCTACACCCTTCGCAACGTGCAACGAAGTCTGTCTTACGCCGTGCATGGCGGTGACTTCACCAGTCCGTATTACCGGATCGAAGTGCCGACGCCCGCTCGGCTGCAACACGTCGAGGCGACCTATCACTTTCCGGAGTACGCCCAGTTGCCAGACAAGACGGTGCAATCGAGCGGCGATCTGGAGGCGCTCGACGGGACTCAGGCACAACTGAAGTTTGTGTTCGATCAACCGCTGGAAATTGTCCGGTTGCGGTTTCGGAACAGTTCCGCAGCAAGTGCGTCAGATCGCGCACTAACCCGAAGCGTCAGCGAGG
>JAYVQJ010000535.1:0-7290 GCA_043777235.1 Planctomycetia bacterium | reverse complement strand
GGGAGATGATCCCTTGCTCGCGGAGCAGTTTGGCTCCGGCGACGCTGGCGGCGCTGGCGGGTTCGCAGCCGAAGCCGCCGGCTCCGATTTGGGCTTTGGCTTCCAGGATCGCTTCGTCCGAGACCTCACGCACGACGCCGTCGCAGACTTCGAGTGCTCGCAGGCACTTCAGCAGGTTGACCGGGCGATTGATTTCGATGGCGGTCGCCAGCGTCGAGGCTCGGCGGTTGTCGGCGTCCATCTGCGTGAAGAATTTGTCGGTGATGATTTTCGCTTCATCGAGCCGGCCGCCGTTCCAGCGGAGCTTGTGTTGCTCGAAGAGTTGATACAGCGTGTTCGAGCCGCTCGCGTTGATCACCGCCAAGCGCGGGATGCGATTGATGAGGCCCAACTCTTTCAACTCGGTGAACGCCTTGCCGAACGCGCTCGAGTTGCCGAGGTTCCCGCCCGGCACCACGATCCAATCGGGGACTTCCCAGTTCAGACCTTCGAGCACTCGGAACATGATCGACTTCTGGCCTTCCAGCCGGAACGGGTTCACGCTGTTGCACAGGTAAATCCCGCGAGCGGCACAGACGTCGCGGACTTGCCGCAGCGCGTCGTCGAAGTCGCCTTGAATCTGCAGCGTCTTCGCTCCGTAGTCGAGCGCCTGCGACAGCTTTCCGAACGAGATCTTGCCGCTGCCGATGAAGACGATCGTGTCGAACAGCTTCGTCGTGCTGGAGTAAATCGCCAACGATGCGGACGTGTTGCCTGTCGAGGCACACGCCGCGACTTTCGCTCCGACCATGTGAGCGTGAGTCGAAGCGGCGGTCATGCCGTTGTCTTTGAAGCTGCCCGATGGATTCAGCCCCTCGTACTGCAACAGCAGTTTGCCAGTTTGAAAGCCAGCGTACTTCGTCACGCCGGCCGACGATTGCAGGATCGTTTGCCCTTCGCCGATCGTGACGATCTGCTCGTCGGTCGCGAACGGGAGCAGTTCGCGAAATCGCCAGACGCCGCTGAAGTCGAGCGGGTTACGTCGTGTGCTCCAACGAGATTCGAACTGCCGCAATGCTCGTGGCACGGGCACGCGATTCCAGTCGTAGCCGATATCGAGCAGATGCCCACACTTGGTGCAATCAACGAGAACTTCGCTGACCGAGTACGTCGCTCGGCAGGCGGGGTTCATGCAAATCTGAAAGGCGACGTCCGCAGAATTGGAACTAGAGATGATCGTGCTCCGCGTGAGGGTCTCTCAAAAACAAAAACGTCGCGCCCCGACGCTACTCAGGCCAGGATGTCCTTGACCACAGTTCCATGCACGTCGGTCAGACGGAAATCGCGGCCTTGGAAGCGGTAGGTCAGCTTCTCGTGGTCGATCCCCAGGCAATGTAGCAGCGTGGCGTTGAGGTCGTGGACGTGCATCGGCTTCTCGGTGATGTTGTACGAGAAGTCGTCGGTCTCGCCGTGGACGAGCCCCTGCTTCATGCCGCCGCCGGCGAACCACATCGTGAAGTTGCGCGGATGATGATCGCGGCCGTAATTGTCCTTGGTCAGCGTCCCTTGGCTGTAGACCGTGCGGCCGAACTCGCCACCCCAGACGACCAGCGTGTCATCGAGCATTCCGCGCTGCTTCAAGTCTTTGACCAGCGCGGCAGCGGGACGATCGGCCGCTTTCGTAAGTTGACGGATGCTGCCGGGCAAGCTGCCGTGATGGTCCCAGCCGCGCAGGAAGACTTGCGTGTACCGCACGCCGCGCTCGGCCATGCGTCGCGCGAGCAGACAGTTGTAGGCGAACGTGCCGGGATCGGTGACTTCCGGGCCGTACATGTCGAGCACATGCTTCGGCTCTTTCGAGATGTCGGTCAATTCGGGCACCGACGTCTGCATGCGGAACGCCATCTCGTATTGCGCGATGCGCGTGTTGATTTCGGGATCGCCAACTTCCTCGAAGCGTTTTTGATTCAGCTTGGCAAGACCGTCGAGCATCTTGCGGCGAGTCGTCGGATCGACGCCCGCTGGGTTCGAGAGATACAGCACCGGATCGCCTTGTGATCTCAAGCCGACTCCTTGGTGCTTGGTCGGCAAGAATCCCGAACCCCATAGCCGCGAGAAGAGCGCTTGCGTCGCCGAACCGGGAGCAATGCGCGATGTGAGTACGACGAAACTCGGCAAGTTTTGATTCGGGCTGCCGATGCCGTAGGAAATCCAGGCTCCGGCGCTGGGACGGCCGGGGAGTTCGCTGCCGGTTTGGATGAACGTGATCGCGGGGTCGTGATTGATCGCGTCCGTGTTCATCGACTTCACAATCGTGATGTCATCCACGATCGAGCCGATCTCCGGCAACAGTTCGCTGATGAGCGTTCCGTTCTCGCCGTGCGGCCGGAACTTGAACAGCGTCGGCGCGATCGGAAACCGCGTCTGCCCCGACGTCATCGTCGTGATGCGTTGTCCGTTGCGAACCGACTCCGGCAAGTCCTTGTCGAAGTATTCCTCCATCTTCGGCTTGTAATCGAACAGGTCCATCTGCGATGGCCCATCAGCCATGAACAACCAGATGACTCGCTTCGCTGTTGGAGCGTGATGCAGTACGGGCAGGATGCCGGCCGACTCATTCACGGCTGGCTCCGCGAACAGCGATTGCGGCTTCATCACCGAAGCCAACGCCGCTCCGCCGATGCCGGCCGCCGCCTTGCCAAAGAAGTAACGTCGAGTTTCACGCAGTTGGTATTCTTGAATCGGGTTCACGAGGCGTCTCTCCTTGTTTGGAGGAAGTTATTCGGAAGCGACGAACGACGGATCGTCTTCGTCACCAAGGTTGGGTTCAAACTGATCCAGGATCATTTGGAAGCGTTCCGCCAATGCGGGCGGCAGACGGTCTTTGAACGTCGCGTCGATCAACCCGACTCGCAGCATGTCATCGAGATGCGTTTGATCTTTTAGCCGGAACGACGTCAGCTTCATGCGGACCAACGCTTCCAGCGACAGCACCTGGTAGCCATCTCCGGGGATCGACTCATTGATGGAGGGCGTCGCTACCAAATCAGTGGGCCGCACTTTCTCTCCGGCAAACAGCAGATGTACCGCGTCTCGGACTTTGCTTTCGGGACCGTCCAGAAACATGTCAATGCCACGAACATGCCGGTAGCGGAAACCTCCCGCCGCCATCACTTGTTTGACTTCTGACAAATCCTCGCGACGAATGAGCACATCGACATCTTGAGTGAAGCGATAAGCGGCCGGATCGGCCTGGTTGATCCAGTGGATGACCGCGTTGCCTCCGATGAGTGCGTAAGACACCCCTGACTTTTCCAAAACAGCAGTGGCTCGGCGCATCCGGTCTTGAACCTTTTGAAAGGCTTCATTCATGCGGTCCATCGTGTCGTCTCGCAAACGAGTCAATGTGAGATAGACGGTCGTCACGGCTTATTCCTTCGTCAGCGTTTCGTCCAAGTTCAGTAGCAGGTTGCCGAGCATCGTCATCGCGGCGTATTCGCTGGCGTTGAGCGATTCGTCGCGTTTCGATTCACCGATGCTGAGCAGCTTGACCGCTTCGTCCGGTTTCGATTGGTAGTGCGTGTGGTGTTCTTGGAAGAGGGCGACGAGGACTTCTAGTTCGGCCGGTGACGGCTTGCGGCCGGTGGCGAGGCGGAAGCCGTGAGTCAGACGATCGGGGTCGCTCGTGCCACCTTCGAGCAACATGCGGCGAGCGAAGTGCCGCGAGGCTTCGACATACGGGACGTCGTTCATTGTGGCCAGGGCTTGCAGCGGCGTGTTGGTCCGCGGACGTCGGACCGTGCAAACCTCGCGCGACGGAGCATCGAAGGTCGTCATTGATGGCGGCGGGGAAGTTCGTTTCCAAAACGTGTACATGCTGCGGCGATAGAGGGATTCGCCAGCGTCGCGTTTGAACGTGCTCGTCGTACTGCCGACGAACGCGACGGCTTCCCATAGACCGTCGGGCTGGTACGTCTTGACGCTCTTACCGCCAACCTTTTCGACCAGCAGGCCGCTGGTGAACAACGCCGAATCGCGGATGACTTCGGCATCGAAGCGGAATCGCGGACCACGCGCGAGCAGCATGTTTTCGGGGTCGCGTTGGTAGAGGCTGAGGGCTGAGGGCTGAGGGGCAAGAGCCGCTGCACTCGACTGCCGGTAAGTGTTCGATGTGACGATCAGTCGCAACAGATGTCGCATGTCCCAATTCTTCGGGGCAGCGGCTTCAGTGTTCTCGATGGGAGTACGTGCGGCGGGCGTCTGTAATTCCGTCGCCAGCCAATCGAGCAACTCCGGGTGCGTTGGCCATTCACCTTGAACGCCGAAGTCCTCGGAGGTCTTCACGAGACCGCGACCGAAGAATTGTTGCCAGAAGCGATTGACGGTGACTCGTGAGGACAACGGATGCGACGGATCGATCAGCCACTTCGCAAGTCCGAGACGATTGACCGGGGCACCTTCCGGAAGCTTGCCGCCGATCGCGGCCGGGACGCCGCGTTCGACTTTGTCGCCCTTCTTGTTGTACGCGCCGCGGATCAGGATATTCGTCTCGCGAAGCTGCGGCATGTCGGCCATGACCATCGTTGAGGGGATCGACCCATCCAGCTCGGCTCGTTGTTTGTTGAGGGCTTCGATCTTCGCGTTGAGCGGTTCGAGCGTCGCTCGTGTCTTCGCGTAGATGTTCGTCAGGAAGTATTCGCGAATCTGTTTCTTCTGGTCGTCGTTCCGCTTGTCGGCTTCGAGCTTGATCGCGTCGCGGATCGGCTGCGGAACTTTCGATTGGGCTTGAGCCTTCTCGTAGGTCTCCCACGCGAGCAGCGATTCAAAGCCGGCTCCGTCTTGTGGTGTACGAGTCACGATGCCCGCCTTGTCCCAGAACAGCGTGCCGCCGAACTGCGTGAAGGCCCAGCCGTTGATCAACTTGCCGGCTGGCAGCCCGACGTGAGCGGCATCGACTTCCAATCGCACCCATTCGCCAAGCTTCGGCAAATCGCCGAGCCGCCGATGTCCCGGCACGTCGCCGGTTCCGAAGGCGATTTTGTCTTCGCCCCAAAACGCTCGGTGTTCCCAGATGCCATCGTTCCATTGCAGCATGACCGTCTGCGGCGGATTGGCCGGGTCGAGATAGCAGTATGCGAAGAGTTTGTCCCCTTCACCGACTTTCAACGGCGAGGTCGCGCCGGTGAAGAAGTGCTGAGTGTTCGCGGCTCCGGTTCGCTTCGTCGCCTTCTCGCCAGAGAAGACGGGAGCGGGCTTCGTGACGAACTCCCACGGCGAGTCCCCTTGAAGCTGTGCGCCCGACGGAGCGGCGTCGTCGATCCAGACGAACTCGATCGGTTCGCCCGCCGGCTTCCCTTCGACCGGAACAGGCTCGGTGTATTCGATCTTCGCGACTTCGTCACCGATCTGCTTGCGAGTGGTGGCAAGTTGCTCGTCGATCTCTTTGAACTTGGACTCGTGCTCGGCAGAAGGCAGCTTGATGACTGGCGGAGGCAGCAGCGCGTTGCCATCCATCGCAGCGTCGGCCGTCGAACCGTAGAAGGCGTAGAGTTGATAGAACTCACGCTGCGTGATCGGATCAAACTTGTGATCGTGACAGACCGCGCAACCAACGGTCAGACCGAGCCACACGGTTCCAATCGCTTCGGTCCGATCGACCGCGTACCGGACGCGAACTTCGTCGTCGATCGAACCACCTTCGCTGGTCGTGACGTTGCAGCGATTGAATCCCGATGCGATGCGTTGTTCCATCGTCGCGTTCGGCAGCAGGTCGCCGGCAAGTTGCTCAACCGTGAATTGATCGAACGGCACGTTCCGATTGAACGCTCCAATGACCCAATCACGATACGGCCAGAGCGACCGTTCGTTGTCGAGATGCAGCCCGTGCGTGTCGCCGTAGCGCGCGGCATCGAGCCAGTATCGAGCCTGATGCTCGCCATGCCGCGCTGAATTGAACAGCCGCTCGACGAGCTTGTCGTAAGCCTCCGGCGAGTTGTCGGCGACGAACGCATCGACCTCGGTCGGTGTCGGCGGCAAGCCGGTCAAATCGAACGTCAGCCGGCGAATCAGCGTCACCTTGTCCGCTTGCGGCGACGGCTTCAGTCCCGCCTTGTCCAACTTCGCGAGCACGAACCGGTCAATCGGATTCTTGATCCACAACTCATCGCTGATCTTCGGTAACTCCGGTCGAGCCGCCGCGACGAACGCCCAGTGCGGCTTGTACTCGGCCCCTTCGTCGATCCAACGTTTGAGCGTCGCAATCTGTTCGGGAGAAACCTTCTTGCCGGAACTCGGCGGCGGCATCTTGAGATCGGCGTTGTCGGTCGTCAGCCGCGCGATGATTTCGCTGTCGCTCCACTTACCGGCAACGATGCCGAGCTTGCCCGATTCAAGCTTCGCGGTCGCTCCATCCCGTTGATCAAGTCGCAGACCAGCCTGCCGCTGCTTTTCATCGGGGCCGTGACACTTGAAGCAGTTGTTGGACAAGATCGCTCGGACATCGCGGCCGAACTCAAGCTTTTCGGCAGGCGCGTCCGCAGCGGACAGCACCGAGGTCGCGGCGGTGATTCCAAAAGCAACACCAATCCCCAAGAACCAACGGGTCATCGGCGAATCCTCACTCTGGTGGGCAAGATGTCGCGGCCGAACGAGTCCGACCGCGGAAGGTGCGACATTGTAGTCAGCACGCCCGACCGTTCGGAAGTGGTGAGATTCACGAGATGAGTCGTGACGAAGCCGCGCATCACCGCGACAGCAAACGCAATTTCAATCGTTGCGGGCAGATCGACTTCCCGATCAGCCTTGCTTCTTCGGCAGCGCGATCGAGTACAGCATCGTCACCGTGCCGACGGACATCAGGCAGAAGGCCATCCATTGCGGCGGGTTGAAGACTCGTTGCCGGCTTTCGTTGAGCGTCACATAGAAGCCGCGGAACGACGGGTCACGCTCGATGGTCGGAGAGACCGTCGAGGCAAATGTCATTTGATCAATCATCAGAAAGGTCACGCCCCACATGGCGATGAAGACGCCGACGGCGAAGCAGAAGGCTCGAAGCATGAGTCGCTCTTTCGCGAATCGAGACGGCGGCGCGACGCCGCAGGGACGTTGTGATTTCTCTCGAATCGGCCGCAGTTTGCGGCTCGCTTCAGCCCGCTTCGGCGGAACTGGCTGGTGAGCACGAACGGCGTGACGATTATGTTGGCAGTAGCGACACGGCTGGCTAGTTTGCCGCGCTGCGGAGCTTGTAGGGTGGCGTCGAGTCATCGAGACCCACCGGAACGTCGCACGAGTGGTGGGTCTCGATGACTCGAC
>JAYVQJ010000534.1:0-1905 GCA_043777235.1 Planctomycetia bacterium | reverse complement strand
TCAGCCGAGTCTTGGCCGAGTCGGCGTTCGGAATGATGTCCTCGACGCGCGGGTAGCGGAAGTGGCATTGGTGAAGTCGCTCTTCGTCACCGTTATGCTTCGGCCTGACATGGAAGCGTGGGTGCGTGAAACACGGGGACGATTTGCGATAGGTTGCCACGATGTCAGTGTTTGCATGGCTCGACTACTCAGAAACTGAGCGGCGCAGGATGATGGACGTCATCGACCTGTTTCGGGAAAAGGGCACCGTCGATGAGCTTGGACTCGGCACTATCCGCGATGCCTTCGCGGACTTGATGTTTCCCGGTACCAGCACCGTGATGACCCGTGCGAGCTATTACCTCTTCGTGCCTTGGATCTATCGCCGATTGGAAGAGAAGCAGATTCCGAGCGGAGAGTTTGGCGATCGTGCGCGTCGCGACGAGGTCGCGTTGATTGACACGCTGGCTCGCTGTTCGTCGGACACGAACGGCATCATCGGCATCGAATCGCGCAGCAAGCTGCAACGATTGCCCAGCAATGTTTATTGGGCGGGGTTGCGTCTGTGGGGCATCCGAAAGTTTCAAGGTTCGCAGGCGGACTATCACGGCTGCGTTGATGATCTTTACCGGCAGCGTCGAACCCAGCGGAGCCGCAGTGAAGCGCGAGACGAGGAGCACGATGACGTGTTTCGTCAGCCTTGGCATGAGAAGCTTCCGCCGCCGCCCAAGAGTTTTCCTAGCCACGCCTCAATTCAACTTCGCCGCGACGATGCGGAATTCCTCGCCCATCGCATCCTCACCGCCGAGGGCACTCGCAAATCGCTGCTCGCCGAACTTGTGGATCGCCACACCGAATGGGACGACGATGCTTTCATTTGGCAGCATCCCGACAAGCCGGACTGGCCAGAGGCGCTCCGTGAGATTGTCGAGCACGCGCAGATGTTTTCCGAACTCCTGCATGGGGCATCGTTGCTCTACAACCATCTGCTGATGCGGCTGCTCGGAAGAGAATCGGATTTCGAGGAATTGATCAAATGGGCGGATCTCATGGACGATCGCGCTGCGGACTATGCCAAGTGGGACAAGGCCCGCTTTTGGGAGATCGCCCGCAGCCAGAACCCACGCCTGAGACGTCGTGAAACAACTTTCGTCGAGGCTTGGTGCGAGTTGGTCGCCTGTCAGGGAGCCCGACAATTGATCGAGCATCAACCCGCGCACCAACTCATCGAACTACGTGAACTGGATTTGAAGAAGGCCAATCTTGCGCGTCTGACGAACCCGAGCGCACGCCAGCACTGGAATGGGAATTCGGGCACCGCACAAATGGACTTCCGCTGGGGCCGCGCGAGACAGCTCTTGCAAGACATCTTCATTGGCTTGAACCGCACCGATGACACCGACGGAGAGGATGCTGACAATGCTCCCGCCTGATCAACGCCATCTCCTCGTTGACCTGCTGCGTCCCGATCCCGGCTACTCGCTCGACGCAGCCATCGGCACGACGTTCACGCTCGATCTACACAGCCTGATGCAAGTGCCCGTGGCCTTCCTGCATCAAGCCGGACTGCCGCGGGACGAAGACGGCAACGTCGATCCGCTCGCCGTCCTCGAAACCCTGCGTCGCTTCTCCGACAAACTCACCGTCTTCACGCAGGCGGGCCACATCAAGCTGCCGAACAAACGTCTGCGTCTCGCCGCGTTGCTGGAGCCATGTGTTGTGGAAGTCGGCGCACGGCTCGAAGGTGGTCTGTTTCATCCCAAAGTCTGGGTGTTGCGATTTGAACGCCACGAACCATCTGCCAACAAACCGCGCATCCGTTACCGAGTGCCCGTTCGGAAATTCATTTTGCGTGTGAGATTTTGAGTCAAAGTTCGTCCGGTTGTGGTTGAAGATGGGCCTCAAGCATTGTTTGGAGCGGTTTGG
>JAYVQJ010000533.1:0-1910 GCA_043777235.1 Planctomycetia bacterium | reverse complement strand
GTCGCGATCGTCGGCTTGAGCAACGTGGGCAAGTCCACGCTGATCAATGCGCTGCTGGGACAAGAGCTGGCACCGCGACGTAACGGACCCTGCACCTCCAGCCCTGTGGAGTTCGCGGCCGGGACTCACTGACGAGTCACTGCCTACCTACCCGGTGACTTTCGGCCTCACGCTCAGACCGTCGCTTCGGTTGAGGAGCTGCGGCATGTCCTCAACGAGCATGTCGATCGGCCAGTGACCGATCCCTCTCGGCAATGCACTCGCGTCGTGGTGGAACTCGACCATGAACTGCTGAGCCACGGGCTGGTGCTCGCGGACACTCCGGGATTTGGTGCGGCGCAGTTGGGCGAGCACACGGACTCACACGAACAAGCGGTGCTCGCGTCTCTGCAAGAATCTGTGTCGCAGGTGTTCTGGGTCGTCCTCGGCGAGCAGGGCATCGGGCAGCGCGAGCGGGAGTTCTACGACCGGTTTTTACGCGACCTCTGCGATGACATCATCGTGACCCGTGCTGACGATTGGGATGATCGTGACCGCCAGCGGTTCTGCCAGCGATACCGCCCGGTACTGGCTCATCCAGCACCCGCATTCCACTTCGTCGGCCGAGCCACCGAGTCGCAGGTCGAGCCGGTTGCGGAGCGTATCCGCGCTCTGCGAAGCATGGCCGGACGTCTCGAAGCCAGCCGCACGGCGTTCATGGATCTCGCCGAACAATTGGCCGACTGGTTAGAGGCTGTGCATTTTTTAGTTCTGGAAACGGCTGATAGAAATCATTTGGATTGGCCTTTATCCCAACGGGATTGCGTCACATAGCCCAGGGTTGCCGCGCATCGCGGCTACCCTGGGAAACGTCAACGAGCAGTTCTCTACCCCAACGGGGTTGCGCCAGCGCATGACGCAACCCCGTTGGGGTAGACCGGTCGAAATTGCTCGCGATCCCAGGGTAGCCGCGAGGCGCGGCAACCCTGGGCTATGAGTCATAATCCCGTTGGGATAGGGACAATTCTCTCATGCCAATCGACAACTCGATGCCAACGACCAACTCTCGGAAGTTAATCATGCACAGCTCCTAAGTTGGAGTTTCGCCTTCGCGAGTCACTGGCCGCTCGGCCGTTTCGCAAGTCATCACAGGCGATGCTGGGCCTCCGACATTTTGAACCCGTCTTGTTCCGTTTTTTCTAATCGCCCTAGAATCCGCCGACCCATGGATTGGGTCTATCCTGCTTGGTTTGGCACCGTCGCTCCGTTTGTTCAATACGCCGGACAACCACATCCGAGTTTCGCCGTTGGAAGGAGTCACCCCTGTGAAAACAATCCGCCTCGTTGCTTTGGCTTTGTGTTGCTCGTTGGGATTTTCCGGGCAGTCGCTGTTCGCCCAAGCCATCACCCCGCCGCACGTTCCAGAGATTCGTGCGGCTCTGAGTTCCGGTGACGAGTTTTTCGCCGACACGAAGTACTTATGTGAGCTGGCTGGTCCAAAGGGTGTGAAAGCCTGGGGCGGGAATGAAGGGTTAGAGAACTTCTTAAAACTGACAATTGAAGGTGCCGACCTGGCCCGGCCGACGATCGTCGATATTTTGATGGCCCCCATGGGGACCGAAACTCGAGTCCATATTCCACTGCAAGTCATTCCGGGGAAGCCACTGGGTGAAAAATTTCTGCGAAATATCTTCACCATCGGGTTCAAGCCGCAGAAGAAGCTTGTTGCCAACTTTTATCAAATCGGTGGCGGTGCTGGTGCGCCGGTTGCGAATGCATCCTTCAACGGTTTTCTGAGGATTCTTCCGGCTCCGATCAACTTTGCTTCGATCGCGACGAAACGCGAATCGCTGCCGGCCAATCTCGCCGACCCGACCAAGGACAAAGTGGCCGTTGCCCTGCTCGCGAAGAGTTTCGACGTCGGGCTGCTG
>JAYVQJ010000532.1:0-27255 GCA_043777235.1 Planctomycetia bacterium | reverse complement strand
GATCGGCAACACAAGAATCAACACGAGTGGCGGAGAGCCCAAAAACGAAAAGCAAAAGCGAGAGGAAATGTCCAAGGCCCAAGCTTCAATGTCCAATGAATGTCCAATTCACAAGCTCCAAGGTGTGACAATCATTGCTGGCATCGCCATTAGCCGCAGGGCGCTAGCCCCGGTTGGCAGTTCTCGAACCGGACGCTAGCGCGTTCCGGCTGATCTCGGCCAGGGATGCTTGTCACACCCAAGCTCCAACATAGAAGAACCGTCCGGTGTGCCGTTGATGATTGCCTCGGCCCTCGAATCGCGCTCTAATAGCCGCCGACTTTCCGTTGTTCGTGGAGACAAATCATGAAAAGCAGTCATTGGTTGGTGATGTCGGCGTCGTTGTTTCTGATGGTTGTTTGCGGAATTCTCGTCTGGTCGGACAGTTCGCAAGCGGTCGCTCAGACCGGTGCGAGCAAGACCAAATCGAAAGTTGGAACCAGCAAGTCCAAATCGGGTGACTCGAAGGAACTGGACTCCCGCGCGGAGAAAGTCCTCGAAGGTTTCGTCGTCGATTCGATCAAGCTGGCCGAGGACTACGAGAAGGCGGGCAAGTTTGATGAAGCTCAGGATCAGCTTCGCACCGTCGGCAAACTGAAGCCGGAGCTGCCCGGCCTGAAAGAGAAGATTCAGAAACTCAGCGAGGCGGTCTTCGAAACCAACGACTACGACATGGACTTTGATGTCTCGGACAGTTGGAAGCGCATGGCTCACGTCACGAAAGGCAAGCCGATTCGCGTGGAGGCACCGGGCAATTACAAGCTCTCGCTCATCGGGCCAACAGATGCCAACGGCCTGCCGACGAAAGATCCGCGCACCGACATGGCCGCCGGAGTTCGCTGCGGAGCCTTGATGGGCATCGTCGTGCCGCTCACTGATCCCGGTTCGGCCGCCGGCGCAGCGGGCGGTGGCGGAGGTGGTGGTGGCAATAAGGGTGCCGGACGCAACAACGAGAAAATCGGCGAGCCGTTTGAAATCGGTGCGAGCAAAGAGTTCACTCCCGGAGCCGACGGTATCTTGTTGCTCAACGTCAATCTTCCCGCCGGTCACAAGAGCACCGGAAAGTTGAAGCTTCACATCTCCGGCTACTTTCGAATGCTGACCAAAGAAGAGCTGAAATGACGACCGACGTCGCTGCGTCGCCGCTGCGAGTCGGCTTATTCGGCTTGGGCCGCTTCGGCCTGCACTTGATCGAACGATTCGCGGTCGCAGGCCCGTTTCGTGTGGTCGCTGTGATTGCCAATCCATCCGTCGCAGAGCTTGTGTCGCCATTCGGTGTGCGGCTCGTCGCTGACCTTCACGAGCTGCTCACGGCGATGGACGTTGATGTCCTATGGATTGCCGAGCACGATGCGTTCCGCAGCGATCTCGCCCTTCCAGAACTTCTTTCGACCAAACATGTGATCTTGGAGTCGCCGATCGGCGTAACTCCCGCAGTTCTCGATCAAGCATTGAACATCGCCCACCAACAAGGCCGTCAGTTGCTCGTTCGTCATCCTCGACGTGTTGACCCCGAGTTTCGTCAGGCGTTGAGCGTCGCCCAAGATCAAAGCATCGGACAGATCCATAGCGCGAAGTTGACGTCCTGGACTTACGCGATCCCTCCGCAAGGTGCGGTTCGTGGAACCGATCCACTTCAACCGGATGGACTCGACGATCTGCAAATCACAAAGACGCGATTCGTCGCTCACGCGCTGGATCAGCTCTTGTCGCTGATCGACGATCGTCCGGTTCGCGTGTATGCGAACGGAGAACCAAATGCCCGCGGACACCTCGATCTGCTCGCAGGATTCTCACTCTCACTGCAAATCCACTTCGAGCACGGCTGCCAGGCCGAGATCGACATCCGATTGAATAGTCCGACCCAGTTTCAAAGCGGCTGGATGCTGACCGCCGAGCGTGGCGGATACTCGAAAGGCCGGCGATTCACGCTGACCGACGAAGGCGAGATCTTCGACTCGCCGGTATCCTTCGCAGTCGACGACAAGGATGCCGATCAATTCGAGTGGCTTGCTCAAAAAATCTGCTCAAGCCAGAGGGACCCTGTCGAAGAAGCTCGCATCCGCACCGTCGTGGCTCTGCTGGACGCAGCACGGCGTTCGCTCGCATCCAAACAAGCGGTTGACCTGTGACGTGTCGCGCGGATTACTTCTGCGTCCAATAATCCACGACGCAGACATCATCGACATGCGGGCCGACGATCTTCACGAAGTCCTTGTGCGCGGCGTGCGGCAGATAAACGTCGCGACCCTTTTCGTCCGCGAACGTCACGAAGAAGCAATGCGTGAAGCCCTTCGATTTTCCTTCGGGGCTGACGTCGGTGCCCCACTCGAAATCGCGGATCGTGCCGATCCTGCTCGGCAAAGCAGCGAAGCCGGTCTCGACTTCTTTGATCTGATCCTTCGTCGTCCCCTCTTTGAATTTGAAGAGCACGACGTGCCGCAGCACTTTCTTCGCAGACTCTTTGGGCTGCGCTGACGTTCGGTCGCTGTGAATCAAGCTCATTGTGATGACCGCCACCAACGCGGAAAGAATTGCTGTCCCAAGGGTTCGTCGCATCAAAGACTTCTCCGTCATGGTCGCGGTGTCAGGTGGATTCTTTGAGGGTCTCGTAACCCATGTAGATCACGATCGCCGCCGTGACCAAAAACAGGGCGTCGAACACCATATTTCCCGAATACGGAATGCTGATAATGAGATCCACAACCGCGGTCACGGCGACAAGTCCCGCCGCCACCATAGACCCCAGCAACAGACGTTTGATCTGCTTCGACATCGACAACTCGTGTGACACAGAGGCAAGGAAAATCAACTTCAAGCAGCCACAAACGTGGCCGAACAGCGGGCGAGTATAAAGGTGAGTTGCCCAGCAACTCCAGCCGACAGACAACTCAATCCTCCAACGGGTCGCCGTTGATTCCGATTCGTTCGTGAAGTACCTTCACGCCCCTCGTCAACCTTCGTCTCGCGTTGGCGAGCCGGCGAATTCATTGCCGGTGAAGGAATCTCTCACCCCAATCCCATCAGGAGTTCGCATCGTGGCCAAAGAAAAGAACAGTGACACCCTCAAGATCGATCCAGAAACCGCCCCCGAGGCTGCTGCCCCGCCGGCCGCTGCCCAACAGCAGACCCTGACCGTTGACGACGCGCATTCGGTTGCCAGCTACGCCAACTTCTGCCGCGTGTCGAGCACTCCGGAAGAGTTGATTCTCGATCTGGGCTTGAATCCCAGCCCGTTTGCGCAAGGCAGCGTCACGATTCACGTTGGTCAGCGGGTCATCATGAATCACTTCACGGCGAAGCGACTGTTGCAGGCGCTGGCCGTCACGCTGCAACGCCACGAACAGGCGTTCGGCACGCTCGAAACCGACGTTATGCGACGTCTGCGTTCATCGGGAACGTAAACCTGTCTCGAAATGCCAATCGAAGACCACAAGAACGTCGGTGTGCGGAATTGCCGCCACCGACGTTTTGCTGTCTGATGTGCTCAAGCTCGCCAACGTGAGCGTCCACCTGGAGCGGTGTGATGAACGATATGCAACCCGACCACAATGACGACGACGAAAACTCGGAACAAAACCCGAACCGCGACGTCGTCAGTCAGGAAGTCCAGAACACTCACATCGGCGCGCTCGTGCCGGAATCCGTCGCGGCTGGAGTCTTCACCACTGGTGCGGTCGTGCTCAATGGGCCGCACGAGTTCATCATCGACTTTCTCCTGCGGATGTCGAAGCCGCAGCAAGTCGCCGCACGAGTTGTGCTGCCACCGGCGGTCGTGCCTCGCTTCATCGCGGCGTTGCGAGACAACCTCAACAACTACACCCAGCGTTTCGGCAACCCGGTAATGCCGGGAACGCCAGCTCATCCGCTTTGCCCGCCAGCGACGGCGGAGGCGTTTCAACAGCAACAACAGCAGCCACAGCAACAAGGCTCCGCTCAAGAGCTTTACGAACAGCTTAAGATCAAAGACACAGAACTGGGCGGTGCCTACGCCAACGCGGTGATGATCGGCCACACGGCGACCGAATTTCTGTTCGACTTCATCACGACGTTCTTTCCGCGATCGGTCGTGTCGTCGCGTGTCTACATGTCAGCTCCGAACGTGCCGCGGTTGCTCGATTCGCTGACGCATTCATTCGAGCAATTCCAACGCAAGATCGCCGGTGCTCAACAACCGCCGCCACAAAAGCCACTGGATGATCTGCTGTAATCGTGCAGCACGCGGCTCACGTGCCTTCATCCTTTCCGACACGCGAGCCGCTTGGTCACCACAGAGATCAAGTCCGCGCCTCGCGTTCACAAAACAGCTACTGCTGTTCCGGAGGTTTCTCCGGAGCAGGCCCCGGTCGTTTGGCTCCCCCGACGGCTTGACGGCCCTCGTTGGCGTTCGCCTCGTCATCGGAGCGTTTGAGTTCCATCAACTCTTCACGCTGCTCTTTGATCTTTTCGTCGCTGAGATGCCGAGCGATGAGCTGCGCGGAATCGCCGCAGAGTTTGTCGATCTTCTTTTCGAGGTTCTTGTCCTTTTTAGCTTGAGCCTTTTTCATCATCGATGCTTTGACGGCATCGAGCAGCGTTTGAAAATAATTGGCTTTCGGCTGACGATCGAGATCCGCCAATGTCTCGGTGAACCGCGTCCAGTCACCGACCTTTGCAGCTCCTTTCGCGCGGGCGTTCATTAACGCGCGGCGAGCCACCGAGTCGATCAATTCGGAACGCAGCAACTCCAATTGGCTTTCGATCTGCAATCGCATCGAATCGTCAGGCAACTCCGCCGTTGTGGATTGCGTGACGCCGGGAATGAACGGGAACCGTCCGAGCAAGTTGCCTCCGCTGGACACGTACAACCAGATCAACGGCTTCTCAGGGTTCAGCGGCACGATCACTCGACCACGGCGATCGGTGACCAGTTCGAGCACCTTGTTGAATTGCGCGACCATCTGCGGCCCGGCCGGCTTCTTCGGTTCTTCGGCGGACTCTTCTTCGTCCGACTTCTTGGCATCCGCCGGCTTCGCTGCGGCGGGACGTGGCGGTGCCGGGACCATCTCTCGTTCGTAAACGTTGACTTGGTAGCCGATCAACGGCTTCGTCGGGTTGTTGAGCGGCGTGATACGAAAGCGAGTTTCATTGAATGCCGGACGGACTCCGATCGCCCAACTTTCGACACGCTTGCTGTTCTTGCGAATTGGCGACTGCAGCCCCGTGTGAATCGAACATTCGCCGCGACCTCGTTCGCTCGATTCGACCAACAAAAACGACCACGGCACGAATTGGACCTGAGTCACTTCACGATCCTTGTTGAAGAATCGCAACATTGGTTGAAAATAATTCCCCTTCGCAAGTTGCTCGACGGTTGGATCGCCAGGCGGGAATTCGCCGGCTCGCACGCGAACTCGGCAGACTCCGGCCTCCGAGCTTTCGACCAGAACCAGTGGACGAAACAGGTTGCGAATCACGAGGCCCAATTCGTCTGTTAGAGCACGGCGATCCGCAACGATTCGTTCCTGCCGCACACTCAACTGCTGAGACATCCGATCCCATTCACGACCGCAGACTCGCAACACACCGCCGTATCCGGATACCGAGATCACGAACGCCTTGTCGAGTTCCTTGTCCGCCAACTGAGCGTCGATCAACGGCCACGTCAGGCGCGACAAACCCTCCTCGTTCTCTGGCGTCAGCCAGTGATTCTCTTCGATCGTTGCAATCCACATCTCACCGAATGTGCGGTCGACCCATGTGGTCAGTTCCGCGAGAACGTCGTGCCGCGCACGAACCGTGAGCGACGGATGTTCGTCAAAGGCCACGCTGATTCGCACCCGATACGGCTGCAACTCCATCGGCGGTGGTGGAGGAAGTTCGGCTGGCTTTTCGACGATCTTGACCTTGGCTGTTTCAGCATCAGCCGGCGCAGCGGGACTCTCCTGCGCGAGGCTGGGTGTCGCGAGAGCAGAAATAATGAAAAGGCAGTGCAGAGTGCCGAGTGCAGAGTGCAGAGTGCAAAGTGGTCGAAAGGCGCGGGACCAGAAACAAACGGTGTCGCGAAGATCGACGCGTACAAAACGCCCCTGCAAGCACCTCGCGGCTTGCCCAACACTTTTCACTTTGCACTCTGCACTCTGCACTTTGCACTCTCCATCCAAGGTTCAATGCCCCTCATTCGGCCGGATACCACGGCTCCGAAATCCACAACTCGACGTCGTGATACGGATGCAACGGCGCTTCAGGAATCCCGCGCACCGTCTTGCGGAAAACCATCGCGTCGTCGATTTCCCACAGCGGAATGAATTGCACCGTTTCGGCCAATTCGCGATGCAGTTCTTGCAACGACGCAACGGTCGTGGACCAATCAGCCACACGGTCGAGATCAATCAAGCCTTGTCGCAGCCAGTCGGGCAGGTAGCGAATCGACTGCACCCGCGCGACGGTGTCGAGCGACAACAGCGGCCACAGTTCCATCATCGGCTCGGTCATGCGAACCGTGCGATATGCCAAGTCCCACGATTGAGTTTCGGCCACGGCCGCAGGAGTAGCGACAGCATCTTGTCCCGAAGCGGCCGGCAAACGATCGGCTCCGGCCGGACGTGCGGCCTGCGACAACGGGGCGGCGGACACCAACTCGACGGTGATGTCGAGCCGCTTCCATTCTTCGATCAATCGTTTGGCGGCGGCTTCGACGAGCGGTTCCGATTCGCAAATCATGCGGAGCGGCCGCATCTCCGCACCTAGGCTCTTCTTGGCCGCTGTCGCCAGTGCGAACGCCAGCGACGTGTCCGCCTCGCGAGGCGAAACAAGGCTGTGATACGCCGACAGGTTGGTCGCCCACGGTGCGGACACGACTCGTCCACGATCCGGCTGGCTCTTCTTGACCAACGATTGCAAAGCCTTGCGGTATTCGGAGTCGTAGCTGACCGCGGCGAACTTCCGCGATTGCTGATCGCTGATTGCCAACCCCGTCCAGACGAGTTCGGACTTCGCGGTGTCGTAGGTCAAGCCGCTTTCGGGAGGCAACTTGGCGGGGACGTTGGCCTTCGGCAGCGATTCACGCAATGTGCGAACCGTCAGGTCGTGCAGCATGACATCGCGCAGCACCTGCGAGCGATCGAGGCCGTACATCAACCCGCGCCGCAGTTCCGGATTGCGAAGCGGCTTGCTCTGCGGATTGAACTGCACGAAGTGCGTTTGCGGCAGAGCATACTTGCGGACGAAGAAACGACCGTCGGCCGCGAGTCGGTCGAGTTGCCACGCGGGAACGTTCGGCATCATCGAAATCTCGCCACGCAGCAAACCTTGAATCGCCTTCTCGTGCGAGAGGTATCGAATCTCCGTGACCTCGGCGAGGTGTCGTTGCAGAACGCGCTCCGGCTCAGCGACGGCCCGTTGAAGTGAAACAGAATTGTCATTCGCGACCGTCACGCGGTAACGCTGATCCAGTTCGGCACTCGATTGATCGTCGGTTCCGAGTGGCATCGCAAAGAGTGCTTCGGTGCGGACAGGAATGCGCGAGAACTTGACCGAGAACTCGAACGGCCCGCGCACGGCGATACCGTCGATGAAACTCGCCATGCGTTCGTCGAACTGCGGCGAGTCGGGCTGCAACCGTTCAAGCAGCGCCGTGACCGCGCGCGAGGCCGTGACGATCGGCGTCGATTCCCACGACGAGCGACTCGAACGGAGCGTGAACACCGCTTGCCGGCCGAGGTCGGTCGGTTCCCAACTTTCCAGAAACCGCGATCGATACCGCGCTCCGCCGTCAATCTTTGTCGGCTCGAAGAACGGCAATCGAGTCAACCCGTCGCGTCGCCGAGTCGCTTCGGTCGCGAACGGAAAGCTCGTCACCGGATTGACCGGACCAACAATTCCAACTTTCAAAATTGGCCACCGCGAACTGATCTGCCGATGCGGATTCTTCAAACTGGGTGACGAAGGCCACACCAACGCGGCTTCGTCCGCAAGTGCCGCCGCTTGATCGAACTTACTGGCAGTTCCGGCCTGCGCCGCATCGGCGAGCAAGCGGTTCGTTTCCGCGATCAACCTGTCGCGCCAGTTGGCACCGTTCGGATGATCTGATTGCAGCTTGAGCAGTCGGCCAAGATGAAAACGTGCCTGCCGGAAATCACGAGCCTTCACGGCTGGCTCAACCAAGATGTCGATCGCCTTACCAAGCTCGACCGAGCACTTCTTGAGGTCTTCGCCCATCGACGCATAACGGACCAACGGATCTTTCGCGTTGATGGCTGCCTTGACTCGACCGTGCATTTCTTCGAGCAGCACGAATGCCTCTTCGGCCTCACCCCCCGCCATCTTTCGTTGAGCGTCCATCAGCAAGAACCGATTCAACCGCTCGTCATAGCCGGGCCAGCCGAGATGTCGTCGATCAACGAACAACAGCATCTCGTAGGCGTCTTCAAGCTCATTCTTTTCCAACAACAGATCAACTCGCCGGAGGACAATGTCCTCAAAGTTGACGATCTCGCTGACAAACTTGTCGACGTTGATTTTGTACCCCGAGTCGTCTTCGTCTTCCGGAACCCGTGTGCTGTCGGGCAACTCAAGTTCGAGGTTGTCGACTTTCTCCCGGAGCTTCTTATGCTCGTCGGCCGCTTGCCGCGACCTTGAGGCGTAATCATCCTGCGACTCACCGGGCATGCGCACGACCTTCGGTCCCTGAGCCATCAGCTTCCGCTTCTCGTTGATCTGCTCAAGCGTCCGCGGCCGAGGCGTCAATGGCTTGACCGCCAGCACATCATCGTTTTTGAGAAAGACCCAATCGAACGGCGGCTTCGTGAGTAGGTCTGCCTTCGACGGAAAGTTTCGCAACACCTCGGCCTTCTTGGGGAGCGGCGCTTCGGTCGACTGTTCAGTTTTCGCGGGCTCACCTTCGGGCTTCGCGGGAGCTTCTTGAGCGGCGGCGTTCGCGTCAGCCATCGGTGCATCGGCAGCGGGGTCTGCCTTCTTCGCCGGCTCTTTGGTGGACTTCGCCGCAGCCTTGGGCGACGCATTCTGAGCCGGCAACGACGTCGCTTGCGCGAGCAACAACACCACAACGATTAGCTCGACCGACGCCACGAACTTCCGCTGTCGGATGCGATGCACTGTCATATTTCGACCTCCGGGTGAGCAATTTACGCAGACCGACGACCGAACGGAATCAATCGCGGCCCGCCAAACACCGCATTTCTTGGTCTCGCAGCCCTTGCGGTTCAAAAACCGAACTCTCAGATTGCCAACCCCTATGAGCACCGACCTGCAAGTTCACCTGCTGCCGAGCTTAGTTACCGAAGAGCAACTTCGCGGCGGAGTCGTCGTCGTCATCGACGTTCTACGAGCCAGTACGACCATCACGCAGTGCTTGGCGAGCGGCGCGACCGCCGTGATTCCGACCGCGACGGTCGCCGAGACTCACGCTGCCGCCGCGTCCATTGCGGAATTCTCGCTGCCGTCCACCGACAGTGAAGTGCCGGCGGATGTCCGCGAAAAGGCGGGTCTCCTTTTGGGAGGCGAACGAGGCGGGACGTTGATCCCTGGCTTCGATCTGGACAACTCGCCCACGTCGTACGCCCCCGCCGTCGTCAACGGCAAAACCGTGATCTTCACGACCACCAACGGGACACAAGCTCTGCTGAAATGCCGGCTCGCCGAACGGACGCTCATCGGCTGCTTCAGCAATCTGCATTCGGTGATCGCACTGCTGACGAATGACTCGCGACCGATCCATTTGATTTGCGCAGGCACCGACGGCGAAGTCTCGACCGACGACGCCCTTTGTGCCGGAGCGATCGCGACTGGCGTTTGGGCCGCTCGTAATTGGCCGACGTGGCTCGGCGACGAACTGCGGTTGGTCATGGACCTTTTCACCTGCCGTTGCCAACCGATGCGTGAAGTCGTCAACACACTGCGAGAAAGTCACGGCGGCCGAAATCTGATTTCGCTCGGACTCGAAGCCGACATTGACCGCGCCGCCCGCTGGGATCTGTTCCGACTCGTGCCGGAGTTCGACGCAACCTCGCGCCGCATCACTCCGGCACGCGATGTCCCGACCGAGCCAAAACAAATCCTGATGGCCCCGCGCGAATGAGCTGGTCGCAGCCGAACAACCGAGAGTTCTAATCTGGAACAGAAGCTCGCAAAGAACGCGAAGGTTGAAAAAAACGCCTTCGTTTTTTGATGACTCCGTCCTCCTTCGCGACCTTTGCGTCCTTCTGTTCAAACCTTGCGTCCCTGCTCGTCGCCTGGAGTGCGCCGCTTGACAAGCTGCGCGGCGGAAAGGAATGTCCGCCTCCAAGTTTTTCGTCCCTTGTAGGAGTTGTGTTCGATGCCCAAGTCGATGGATCAAATTGTTTCGCTCTGCAAACGCCGCGGGTTCTTGTTTCAGTCGTCGGAAATTTACGGCGGCCTCAACGGCTTCTGGGATTACGGCCCGCTGGGCGTCGAGCTGAAACGGAACGTCCGCGCCGCGTGGTGGAACGACATGATCACCAACCACGATGACTTCACCGTCCCGGCTGGAGCACCGCGCGAGTTCCAAATGACCGGCGTCGAAACCTCCATCATCATGCACCCCCAAGTCTGGAAGTGCTCCGGACACTTCGATCTGTTCTGCGACAAGATGGTCGATTGCAAAGCCACCAAACGAAGATGGCGGCTAGATCACCTGTCTGGCGTTTGGGCATCTCATCCAAACTATCAAAATGGAATGAAAATCTTCGTTACGGTTGAGCCTAGCACTGATGCAGTATCCAGAGTCGCCGACGCTGTGGATCGTTTCTTCCATAAGGCTCTAAAAGGAAAGACATTCGGGGTCACCCAACACGGCAACGTACAGTCATTGTCAACGATCGGTCTCAGTGACTTTGCGGCCGTGCTTGCTCCCGATTCAGATACCGTAGGCACTCTCACCGAGCCGCGTGAATTCAACCTGATGTTCAAGACGCGGATCGGGGCACTCGGCACCGAGGAGGACACTGCGTTCCTGCGGCCGGAGACGGCTCAAGGCATGTTCGTGAACTTCAAGAATGTCGTGGACAGCATGTCGGTCCGCATCCCGTTCGGCATCGCTCAGATCGGCAAGAGCTTCCGCAACGAAATCACGCCACGCAATTTCACGTTCCGCTCACGCGAATTCGAGCAGATGGAAATGGAGTTCTTCTGTCATCCAGGCGAGTCGCGGCAGTGGTACGAGTATTGGCGCAATCGCCGCTTCGCCTGGTATCAAAAGCTTGGAATTGCCAGTGGCAACTTGATTCTGCGCGATCATGCTCAAGACGAACTGTCGCACTACTCGGTCGGCACGGCCGACGTTGAATACGCCTTCCCGTTCCTCGGTCCCGGCGAGTACGGCGAACTCGAAGGGATCGCGCATCGCGGTGACTTCGACTTGCGGAGTCACATGGAAGGGAAGCTCTGCAAAGGACCGGATGGACTCGAACTGGAAAAGACCGCCGACGGATCGCCGAAGTACAAAGGCTCCGGCAAAGATCTGTCGTACTTCGATGACCAAACGCGAGAGAAATTCATCCCGCACGTCATCGAACCGGCCGCCGGAGCTGACCGCGCGACGCTCGCTTTCCTCTGCGAGGCGTACAACGAAGATCATCAGCCGGACGACAAGGGCGAGATGCAGAGCCGCGTCTATCTGAAGTTCCACCCGAAGCTCGCGCCGGTGAAGGTCGCCGTCTTCCCGCTCATCAAGAAAGAAGGGATGCCGGAGAAGGGACTCGAAATCTATCGCGAGCTGAAACAAGCCGGCATCGCCGCCGTGTTCGCTCAGCAAGCCGCGATCGGCAAACGCTATCGCCGCCAGGACGAGATCGGCACACCGTGGTGCATCACCGTCGATGGCGACACGATGACGGCAGGAACGGTCACGCTCCGCGATCGCGATTCGTTGGAACAAATCCGTCTGCCAGTCAGCGGCGTCGTGGACGAAATCGCCCGCCGGCTGAGAACCTCGTGAAGTGAATCTGGACACGGATTGCACGGAGGACACGGACAAGCCGTTTCCGTGTGTCTCCGTGTTATCCGTGTCCCAATTCCGGCTGAGCGAACAATGGCGTGGTCTATTCTGCTGGAAGACAGCCCGATCCTGGCGATCAACAAGCCGGCGGGGCTACTGACTCAGGCTCCGCCCGGCGTGCCGTCGCTCGAAGCCGAGGTCAAAGCGTGGCTGAAGGAACGCCACAACAAACCGGGCAACGTGTACCTCGGCATTCCGCATCGGCTGGATCGAGCTGTCTCCGGCGTGATCGTCTTCACGAGAAACTCAAAAGCCGCTGCACGCATGGCCGAACAATTCGAGCAGCGCACGGTTCGCAAAATCTATCGGGCGATCGTCGAGGGAGTTCCCGATCTGCCGGAGGCAGAGCTCAACGATTGGATTCTCAAACTCCCCGAACAGTCGCGAGCTGAAATCGTCCCTGCGGTCACGCCGGGAGCTCGCGGTTGCCGCCTGTCGTACCGAGTCCTCGCCACTCACGAAAACAAATCGCTGTTGGAGATCGAACCACACACCGGCCGGATGCACCAGATCCGAGTGCAGTTCGCGAGTCGTGGCTGGCCGATTCTCGGCGACACGCAGTACGGCTCGACGGCGTCGCCATTCGCTCACGAGCAACGCATCGCCCTGCACGCGCATTCGCTGACGTTCCAACATCCCGTCCGATACGATCCACTGACGATCACCGCTCCGATGCCGGACGATTGGCCGCTGGAAGTTGGGCACTCTTGCCCGACCCCGGACGGGCAAGAGTGCCCATCCTCCAATTAACCACAAGGATCACCCATGTCTAAGCCAGTCGTTTTTCTCGGACTGCTTCTCGCCAGCACGCTCGCGACCGCCGCGTTCGTCGACGAATACAAAAGCGGCATCGTCTGGCCGAAGCCGGCCATCATCGACGTCGGCCCCGCACCCGCCGCGCCGTCACCGTTTCCGTCCGATGCGATCGTGCTTTTCGACGGCAAAGATCTCTCGGCCTGGGAAGGGGGAGAGAACTGGCCGATCGAAGACGGAGCGGCCACGACCGCCAAGTCTGGCATCACCAGTAAGCAGGCTTTCGGCGATTGCCAGATTCATCTCGAATTCGCGACCCCCTCGAAAGTCGAAGGGAGCGGTCAAGGCCGAGGCAACAGCGGCCTGTATCTGATGGGACAGTACGAAGTCCAAATCCTCGACTCGTACGACAACGAAACCTACTTTGACGGCCAGTGCGGAGCGATCTACAAGCAGCAGCCTCCGATGGTGAACGCCTGCCGCAAGCCGGGTGAATGGCAAACCTACGAGATCATTTTCACCGCTCCGCGTTTCGCCGAAGACGGAAAGGTTGAGCAACCCGGTCACGTCACCGTGCTGCACAACGGCGTCTGCGTTCACAACCACTTCGAACTGCAAGGCGCAACCAGTTACACCGAGCCAGCGAAGTACACCAAGCACGCCGACAAGCTGCCGCTGCACATTCAATTTCACGGCAACGCCACTCGCTTCCGCAGCATCTGGGTCCGCGAGAATGTCGCACCGCTTGTTGGGAAGAAGCCGTGAGCATGGGTTGTTTAACCGCGCGCCGCAGGCACGCGCGTTCGCAGTATAAGGTTGACGCGCGTGCCTGCGGTTCACTGACGCGGCGGAGCCGCAACCAAAGTAGCCTTCATCGCTCCGCGTGAAGGAAGCCGATTGAGCGCGGACGCAGGATTCACACTCGACACGGAACTCACAGACGGCTTTCTTCACGCGGAGAGATGAAGGCTACTTTCAAGCAGACAAAATTGACGCAGGCCGACAAGAAACTCACGACGAGGAGTACGATTCGGCTCACTGGCCGCAAAGGTTGTCCAAATGCGAATCGTTCAACTCCAAACCGCTGATCGAGGCCGTCGCCTCGGTGTCATCAACGGCGACAAAATTCTTGACGTCACCGAGATCGACGGCACGCCGACGTTGCGTTCGACGTTCGAGGCGTTTCAACTCGCCGACGAACGCGGCGTGTCGCTGGCCGACTTGCTCGCGCCGCGAGCCAAGGAGACGCCTCGGCGATTCGACTACAAGTTCGTACTCGCGAACGAACCGCATGGTGACAAGCCGTTCTTGCTGCCGCCGCTTGATCATCCCGATCCGTACCACACGCTTGTTGCGGGTACCGGACTGACGCATCTGGGCAGCATGAAGTCGCGGGACGAGATGCACACCGCGCAGGCCGAATCGGCTGCACCGAAAACTGACTCGGCGAAGATGTTTGAAATGGGACTGACCGGAGGAAAGCCGAAACCGGGCGAGCGAGGCATCGCTCCCGAATGGTTTTACAAAGGAAACGGCACGATCCTGCGCGGTCCGCGCGAACCGCTCGACATCCCGGAATTCGCACTCGATGGCGGCGAGGAACCGGAGATCGTCGGCTGCTACGTCATCAATAAACTCGGCGTGCCGACCCGATTGGGCTTCTCGCTCGGCAACGAATGGTCAGATCACGCGACCGAGAAGATCAACTACCTCTATCTCGCCCCGTCAAAATTGCGAACCTGCGCGGTTGGACCGGAGCTCAACACCGATTGGGATTTCCAAGAGGTCTCGCTGCGCTGCTCGGTGACTCGCGGCAAGCAACAACTCTACGACAGCGGCCCGCTCTTCAGCGGCGAACGGCACATGAGCCACTCGCTGGCAAACCTCGAAGACCATCACTTCAAGTACCCGCAGCATCGCCTGCCGGGCGACGTGCATCTGCACTTCTTCGGCACCAGCAAGCTGAGCTATTCGACTCGCGATTGGCAGTTCGCGGACGGCGACGTCGTGAAAATCGAAGCGACTGGCTTCAGTGCGCCGCTCACAAATCGAGTCCATCAAGGCAATCAAACATAGCCGCGTTCAGCGCGATACGGCCGACGTGCTCTCCTCATAAAACGTCTTCGTTCTCTTCGTTACCTTCTGTTCAAAATCAAAGCACTTGAAACAGAAGGCAACAAAGGAAACGAAGTCGTACCGCAAGCAGATGAATTCAAAGAGTGTGAGCTTGTAATGGCTGACCTTCGCACCGTTCGCTCCGTTTGCCCGCACGACTGCCCAGATGCCTGCGCGATGCTCGTCACGCTGGATGGCGATCGAGCAGTCGCGGTGCGAGGCGATCGCGAGCACCCCTTCACTCGTGGGTTCCTGTGCCACAAGGTCTCGCGATACACCGAGCGGGTTTATCACCGCGACCGGCTGATGTTCCCGATGCGGCGAGTCGGCCCGAAAGGTTCCGGTCAGTTTGAGCGGATCACTTGGGACGCCGCGCTGGACGAAATCGCTGCTCGGTTCCGATTCATCAGCGACGGACCACACGGACCACAGGCCATCCTGCCTTACAGCTATTGCGGCACGATGGGGAAGATTCAAAGCGAGGGGCTCGACCGCCGCTTTTTTCATCGGTTGGGGGCCTCGCTGCTCGACCGCACGATCTGCGCGACGGCGGGCGGAGTTGGCTACACGATGACGATTGGCAGCAAGCAAGGGACCGATCCCGATGCGTTCAGCCAGTCGCAATACATCATCAACTGGGGATCGAACACAGCGGTCACGAACATGCACCTTTGGGTGCGAATGGTCGAGGCTCGAAAACGCCACGGCGCGAAGATCGTGACCATCGACCCGTACCGTTCGGTCACGGCCGCTCGCAGCGACTGGCATCTCGCGCCGCGACCGGGGACTGACGCGGCGCTCGCGCTCGGCTTGATGCACGTCATTTTTCGAGACGGCCTTGAGGACGAAAATTACCTGCGTGACTTCTGCCTCGGCGGTGACGAACTTCGTGAGCGGGTGCGGTCGGACTATTCCCCGCAGCGTGTCGCCGAAGTCACGGGCCTCGACGTGGCCGACATTGAACAGTTATCGCACGAGTACGCGAGCGGTGGCAGTAGAATGGCCGCCCTCGGCCGTCCTCAGCCGTCGCACGGGACGGCCGAGGGCGGCCATCCTCCAAGCGTCATCCGCATCAACTACGGCATGCAGCGACACGCCGGCGGTGGCATGGCCGTGCGGACCGTCGCGTGCCTGCCGGCGATCATCGGAGCTTGGCGACATCCCGCCGGAGGGATTTTGTTATCGACCAGCGGCACGTTCGCGTTCAATCTCGCGGCGGTACAGCGGCCGGATCTCACGCCCGCTGGAACTCGCACGATCAACATGACGCAGCTTGCGGAAGCGCTGCACGGCGAACTCACCGGCCCGCCGGTGCAGGCGTTGTACGTCTACAACAGCAACCCGGCTGCGATCGCTCCGGATCAACAGCGAGTGCTCGCGGGCTTGCGACGAGACGACCTCTTCACCGTCGTCCACGATCAGTTCCCGACCGACACCGTCGATTACGCCGATCTCGTGTTGCCCGCCACGACTCAGCTTGAGCATTTCGATCTGCACGGCTCGTACGGTCATCAGTTCGTGCAGGTCAATGTCCCGGCGATCGCACCGCTGGGTGAGTCACGCTGCAACACGGACGTCTTTCGCGGCCTCGCGCGACGACTCGGTTTTGAGTCAGAGTTGTTTGACGTGTCCGATGAACAACTCGCGCGCGAGTTGCTTTGGGAAAGTACGTCGCCTGAAAATGTCCCGACTGCAATGCGTGGCATCACGCTCGACCGGTTGAAACGCGAAGGGGCGATCAAATTAACCCGAAGCGTCAGCGAGGGACTGGCGTGCCCAGCCAACTCGCCCACTCACTCGCTGACGCTTCGGGTTAGTTTCGATGCTCCGTTCGCGAACGGCGGATTCGCGACGCCGAGCGGCAAATGCGAACTCCGTTGCGAGCGACTCGCGGCGCTCGGACACGATCCGTTGCCGACGTTTATTCCGCCGGCGGAATCGCCAGCGTCCGCGCCGGAGCTGGCGAAGCGATTTCCGTTGCAATTGCTCACGCCGCCGTCGCCGCACTTCTTGAATTCGACGTTTGTCGAAGTTGATTCGCTGCGTCGTTCCGCCATCGAACCGCAGTTGGAGATCAGTGTCGTCGATGCATCGGCTCGGGGAATTCAGCAGGGCGAGATGGTCAGAATCTTCAACGACCGCGGCTCATTCGTCGCACGAGCACTCGTTGGAGACAGCGTCCGGCCAGGAGTTGTCGTTTCGCCGAGCATCTGGTGGAACAAGCACAGTCCCGGAAATCGCAACAGCAACTCAACCACGCCGACGCGGCTCACCGACCTCGGTGGCGGCGCGACCTTCTTCGACAACCTCGTGCAAGTCGAGCGGCAAGAAGCATGACTTTGACTTTACACGGATAATTCAAGCCTGAAGCGCAAGCGAAGCCGTGAGCAATTTGAAGCTTCGCTTGCGCTTCAGGCTTCAATGAACTGCTCTTACCCGGGCCACGGAAGCAACAGCGTGTGATGCTCGAAGAGCACGCGCCGACCGTGTTCGCCAATCGCAGGGGTGAAGAACAGAATGAAGACATAGATCGCAACCAACACGCCAAGCACGATCTTGCACAGCAAACGCCACGGCCACCACGCACGCTCGCGTTTGCGCAGCGAGCGACCATAGGCCCAGCCGAGGGCGACTTTCGTCGGGAAGATCGAGACGACGAAGATAATCGTGATGAACCACATTGCGTCCTGCGGCAGCAAGAACGCTTTGAACAAGTACAGTGGCAACGCGAGCAAGTACGTCAACACGATCGCGAACAGCCATGCGAATGGTGCTCGGCGAAACATCTCGCGAGCCTGACCGAGTTCACCGAACGCCAGCAAGCGATTGCTCGCTGCGAACCGAGCTTGCAGGATCGGAGCCCACATCAGCGTCAGCCATAAGCTAACTCCGCCCGTCAACATCACCAACACTTGCGCCGGCTTGTCGGGATCGTGCAGCGAGCCGTACAGCGCCGACGGAATGAACAACCACGCGGCCGTGCCGAGGAAGCCTCGCCAACCTGCCGAGTAATATGGTCGAGCATTTAAGCCGGAAACGAACTGACCGATCGCGATCGAAGCCCGCGTCCAATAGTCGTGATCGCGCCAGCGAGCCAGCAGCCAACGCACGTTCTTGATCGGCCGAAAGAAGCACGACAACGATCCGCCACGAGCCAACGCGAAGCAGAGATGCGCCGCCATCAACCATTTGGCGGCGAACAACCCGAACGCCCAACGAGCTGCGACCGCGCCGTTCGGATCAATGAGTGCGGCATCGGTCGCCGCACCAGCCAACAATCTCAACGGCAACACACACAACCAAATGCCAAGCACGATCGAACCGAACGTTGGAGCGAGTCCCAGCAACGGAAACGAGGCTCGAATTTTGCCGCTACGAGCGACACGGCCCGCGACGTCCAACAGGAATCCCAATACCCAGAAATTGACCAACGGCACCGCAGCCGCGATGGCCAACAACAGTGTGAGGCTCGCCAGACCGAACAGAGTCCGTACGATCCACATCACACACTGAATTGGATGACGCCACGGCACGGGAAACGGTGGCAAGCGATCGGCGATCAGTTCTTCTTCCAAGATCGGCAGCGCGAGACTCGACTCATTCGGTTCGTCCAAAGTCAGGACCGGCAGCGGTGCGGACTCCTTTGCCGATTCGGCGAAGTCGAGAGTCGGCAAGTCTTCAACGGCCAGACGTGAAGCAGGTTGGAGCTCCGACGGCAGCGGAGAACGGACGCTCGATTTCGACGGTCCAGAACCAGTCACGTTGACAACTTTCGGCAAACGGAGCACCGGCGGATGGGCAGATATACCTCGACGATTCCATCCCGGTTTCGCGATGATCCCTGAAACGCAGCGGGGCGTCGAGTGGTATGAACGTTGTCGCCGATTTGAGATTTCAAATTTGAGATTTGAGATTTGAGATTCCGAACGAGGTTTTCTAATGCGATGGAAATTGTTGCTTCCCGGCATCGTGCTGATCACCGTCGTTTGGCTGGTGAGCTTCGTCACTCAGCAACCGCTCAAAGGGATCGCCACGGAAGCGGCGGCTCGACCAACCGCCGACATCGACGAGTCCATCCAAAAGGTCAACCGCTTCTTCGCACATCGCTGGAGCGAGCAGTCACTCGACCCCGTCAAGAAGGCGGACGAGTTGGCGGTGCTGCGTCGGATCGCTCTGGCATTGATGGGAACCGTCCCGTCGCTCGAAGAGATTCGCGCGTTCGAACAAGACAGCGGGCCAGATCGTTTGCAGCGTTGGACTGCTCGGTTTCTGCACGACCCGCGCTACGCGGATTACTTCGCCGAACGATTAGCTCGCGGGTTCGTTGGCATCGAAGGTGGACAGTTCATCGTCTATCGCCGCGACCGATTCTTGCGGTGGCTCAGCGAGCAATTGGCAGTGAATCGGCCATACCCCGAATTGGTCCGCGGGATGATCGCCGACAACGGACTCTGGACCGACACGCCCGAAGTCAATTTCGTGATGGCCGGCTACACGAACGAGAGCGGCTTCGACGAGAACAAACTCGCAGGTCGCGCGGTGCGAGCGTTCCTTGGTCAGCGCATCGACTGTGCTCAGTGCCACGATCATCCGTTCGATCATTGGAAGCAACACGAGTTCGCTGGCCTCGCGGCGCATTTCGGACAGCTTGATCTCACTGCCGTTGGCGTGCGTGAGGATCGTGATCTGAAATTTGAAGTTGAAGACCGCAACACGCTCGACAAGAAGGTCATCGAGCCATCCGTTCCGTTCGGAGCGAATTGGGAACCGACCGAAGGCTCGCGGCGCGAGCGGCTCGCGGCCTGGGTCACGCATTCGGACAACCGGCGGCTTGAGCGTGCAATCACGAATCGTGTCTGGGGCCTGCTCTTCGGCCGAGCGTGGATCGAGCCGGTCGATGATCTGCCCGATCCGTCGGGCGAAGAAATCGCCGGGCCGAATGTCGAAGGAGCGAAACATCCCAAAGCCAGCAAGCCCGGCGAAGCGGACTTGCTCGATCTGCTGGGAGCGGACTTCCGCGAACACGGTTACGACCTGCGCCGCTTGATCGAAGTCATCATCGCGTCGAAACCGTTCCTGCTCGAATCGAAATCGGAGATCGACGACTCGCAGCGACTCGACGAAATGAAGAAACACTTCGCGATCTTCCCGCTGACTCGTTTGCGGCCGGAGCAAATGATCGGCTCCATGTTGCAAGCGTCGTCGATCAAGACCATCGACCAGAACTCGCACCTGATTTCGCGGTTTCTCAAACTGACGCGGTCGAACGATTTCGTCCGCGAGTACGGCGATCTCGGCGACAATGAACTCGAAGACCGAGCCGGCACGATCCCGCAGGCGCTGCTCCGCATGAACGGTCAACTGACACGCGACGCGACCGACGCGGCCCCGTTCACGGCCCCCGGTCGCTTGTCGTCAATGACCAAGGATGATCGCCAGTGCCTCGAACTTTGCTTCCTCACCTGTTTGTCTCGCCGACCGACCGACGACGAATTCACCGAACTGCTGCCGCTGCTCAGTGAACCTCGTCCGAAAGGCCAAAATTACTCCATCAGCCACGGCAACCGCGTCGAGGACATCTACTGGATTCTGTTCAACTCCCCCGAGTTCGCGTGGAATCATTAAGAACCATTCAACAAATAGGCGAGCCGATGGGAGTCAGCCCTCGGATGTCCGGGAACTGACGCCCTCCGGCTCGCCTTGATCCAAAGAGGCCCGTCATGTCTCTCTCCCGCCGCGATCTTTTCATGGCCGCGTTTGCTTCCGGTCTGACCTTCACTGTCCCCGGCCTCGATCTGCGAGCGGCGGAGCGGCGCGGAGACGAACGTCGAAAATCGTTGATCGTCGTTTGGCTCGGTGGTGGCGCGAGTCAATTGGAAACGTGGGATCCACATCCCGGCACGAAGATCGGCGGGCCGACCAAGTCCATCAAGACGACGATTCCCGGACTCGAAATCGCCGACCTGTACCCGCGCGTCGCCGAGCAGATTCATGAACTCAACGTGATCCGCTCGCTCGTCTCGAAAGAGGGGGACCACGAGCGCGGGACGTACATGCTCAAGACCGGCTATCGGCCCGATCCAACGTTGATTCATCCGTCACTGGGCGCGATCGCGTGCCACGAACTGCCGAACGAAGAGATCGAAATCCCGTCACACATCTCGCTGATCGGTGGCCAGTGGCCCGCTCGCGGCGGATTCCTGGGCGAGGTACACGACGCCTTCAAAATCTACGATCCCGGTAACGGCATCCAAAACTTGAAACCGCGCGTCGATGAGGTGCGCCAAGGGCAACGTTTGAAGGGCCTCGATGTCGTGTCGAAATCGTTTCAAACCGGACGCCGTGTGCAGGTCGAAAACACACTGCACCAACTGACGGTCGAACGCGCACTGCGGATGATGACGTCGGAGCAACTCAAAGCCTTCGAGATCGAACAAGAACCGCAGGCGATCCGCGACGCCTACGGCAAATCGCTGTTCGGACGTGGTTGCCTGACGGCTCGTCGGTTGGTCGAAACCGGCGTCCGTGCGGTCGAGGTCACGCTCGAAGGCTGGGACACACACGCCAACAATTTCGCGGGAACCAAGACGCAAGCCGCACTGCTCGACCCCGCGCTGGCGGCGTTGATCCACGACCTCAAGCAGCGCGACTTGTTGGCTTCGACGTTAGTGCTCTGCATTAGCGAATTCGGCCGCACGCCGAAGATCAACGGGGTGGACGGCCGCGATCACTGGCCGCGCGGGTTCTCGTGTCTCGTCGGCGGAGGCGGCCTGCGTTCCGGCCTCGTGATCGGCGAAACCGACATCGAACCACAAACCGAGCAAGACGCAAACAAGTCCTCGAAGTCGCCGCACGATCCGATCGAAGTTCCCGATCTGTTCGCGACCGTCCTGCGACAACTCGGCGTCGAGTTCGACAAGGAAGTGCTCACCCCAATCGGCCGCCCGATGAAATTCAGTTCCGGCAAACCGATCGAGCGGTTGATGTCCTAGCTGATTCGGGTCATGTCCTCATTTGTGTGGCCCGGCGTCGCCGACGCCGGGGGAAGCGGGTTTCGGCGAAACCCGCCCACACAAACCCCGATTCGAGCTGCGGTTTTTCAGCAGCACGACACCCGGAGCTATTTCGAATCCCACCACCAGCGGCCTTGTGGCTGATTGTTGGGGGCTGCGTGAGCCGTCATGTCCTTGAGCGTTGTCGACGGCTTCATCACGTTGCGATCGCGAACGACTGACATCAGGTCACCTCGAACACCACCGGCCACTTGGACGACGATGTCCTTGCCGCGATAGACGCGGTGATTCGCGACCGATTCGACTTCTCGCGGAGCGGCATAGACCGCCGGCTCGTACATGCCGTGCGATGCGAACGAGCCGAAGTCCCAACCAATGCGGTCGGCGATGCCTTCGTTCTTCAACAGCGCGGCGACGAGCGCGAGGTCAAACACGTTTTGCAGATCGGCAAACGCGATGTCTCGTTGAGCCAACTCGCCGTAGTGCTGAGTGAAGTTCGCGGCGAATGTCCGGTTGGTCGCATCCGATTGGCCAGTACCGACTCGCTCACCTTTCTCGGTGAGGAATTGATTCTCTGAGAGGCACTGCACCGACGGGCCTTGGATTTCAAAGACGTTGTGATCCGGGCTGTGCAGGATCGCGTCGTACTTCATCGTCAGCCACCAACGCAGAGCGTCCAGCTTGCTCGATTTCTGCTCTTCGACGGTCATCAACTCAAAGATGCTGGGAACATGCGAACCACCTTCCAGTTTGCCAATGCCGATCATCTTGAGCCGGTAATCGGCTTCCGTGACAACGCGAGCGACTCGCGAATCACGCGGCACGCCCCACAACTCGATGTCTTGCGGGCCGAGCTTGCTTTGAAGTTGGTTGACCCAACCCTTCACCGCACTGGGCTCCAACGGGCCGCGGGCGTTCGACTTCTCGACGAACGCTTGCAGTTCTTTCAGTCCTTCCGGTCGGGGATTGAACGAGCATCCGAAGTTTTGCTCGCCACCATTCGAGAACGTCCGCAGCACGGTGACGAGATCATCCAGTTGCAGCGTCGGTCGGCCGCTCTTCACGCCGACGGCATTGCCGTTCTTGTCGTACTTCCAAGCTTCCGAGGGTCCGCCGATCAACACGTCGCGAGACTTCTGATCGACGACGATGTACTTGAGCTGCGTGATCCCCGCGAGGTTCTTCATGGTCTCGACAATGGGACGTCCCTCGGCCAACCGCTTCGAGGCTTCGCGTTCCAATTGCATCAACGACACGAATCGCAGATCCGCTTGCTGGGCAACTTCCGCGTTGAGGTCCGCCTGACGAGCGGCAATGCCCAGCGCCTTCAGGCGACCGGTGTGTTCCTCTTTCTTCAATTGAAACAGCAAACCATTGGGGCTGACCGACACGCCGTTCGGATATTCGGTTTGAGTTCCCCCTTCACCGTTGGTCAACCATGGACCGCTGGTTTCCATTTCGATCAAGTTCTTGAGCGTCTCGAAGTCGGCCATCACACCGCCGTTGAGCGCCCGCTGCCGAGATTGCTGCCCGATCGATTCCCGTCGCTGCGTGGAATCAATCTGCCGAGTCGTACCGCGAGCCGCCGAGGCATCGCCGGCCTTCAATTGAGCGAGCGCGATCATGTCCAAAAGTCTGGCTCGTTCGGCCGGATCAGCGACTCCGCGAGCCGCATCGATGGCCGCTCCAAATTCGCCGAACGCGACTTGTTGTTCGATCTTCTTCCGAGCCTCACCGGGACGCGGCACATCGGCCGTCGCCAGCATGGTCATGCCGACCGAAGCGACCGCGAGCATTGCGACCACACACAGACGTTTCTGAATTTGGCGTCCTTGCTGACCAAACCATTCGTGCATCTTTAACATCTGCGAGGTCTCCTCGTCGCCACCCGTGCGACTGTTCAGCGATGCGGCGTCATGCCTCGTGCTCCGTCGGTGCTCCTCCGACGTGTTGTCATAAAATCGTCGCGCCAGACTGCAACGTCAAGGACATTGTCCTGAAATCCACCGAAGACGTGCGGCCATTCGACTTGGCTCCAGACAACGCAAAAAACCGGCAGATCGTGCCGCGGTATGTTCGGCGGGGCCGGTCGAGTCTCTTCGACCGGAGCAGCTTCGCCCACCGAAACGCCCGGCACGAGCGGCATGGCAATGACGAATGACGAAGCACCCAATGACGAAAGAATGACGAATTCTGAATGACACAGATGCGCCGAATGACGGCGACAATCGGTATCATCTGTCCGGCTCGAATCGGTTCCTGACGCGGTCGATCGACCCGTTAGGAATTCGTCATTCGGGCTTCTTTCGTCATTGGGTACTTCGTCATTCGTCATTCACCAAACCGCCATGACCACAAATCTCTCCGGTGTCCTTCCCGTCTTTCAAACGCCGTTTCATGACGACGAATCCATCGACTTCGACACTCTTGGCCGCGAAATCGACTGGTTGTTCGACCGGGGTGCCGACGGCATCGTCATGGCGATGGTCTCGGAAACACTGCGGCTCTCGACCGACGAGCGGCAATCTCTGGCCGAGCAAGCTTGCCGCCGCGGTCTACCTCGCGGATCCGTGATCATCAGCGTCGGAGCCGAAAGCTCACACACCGCCGAACGGCTCGCACGACACGCGGCGGATGCCGGTGCCACCGCGCTGATGGCGATCCCGCCGGTCTCGATTGCGGTCGGCGAGAACGAACAACTCTGTTACTTTGAGCGATTGCTGCGAGCCGTCTCGATCCCGCTCATCGTGCAAGACGCAAGCGGCTATGTCGGTCGCCCAATGTCGATTGCCTTACAGGCTCGGATGTGGCGTGAGTTTCATCCGCGAGTCCTCTTCAAACCGGAAGCAGTCCCGATCGGACAACGCCTCTCCGAATTGCGAGACGCCACAAACGGCCAAGCCGCCGTCTTCGAAGGGAGCGGCGGCATCGCTCTCGTTGACAGCTTCCGTCGAGGCATCGTCGGCACAATGCCAGGAGCCGACTTGATCGACGCGCTCGTCGCCTTGTGGCGAGCCTTGAAGTCGGGAGACGATCATCGGGCTTACGAAATCTCATTGCCGCTGTCAGCGCTCGTCGCACTGCAAACGGGACTCGACGGATTCTTGGCCATCGAAAAGTACCTGCTGCACAAGCAATGTATTTTTCCAAACACCGTGATTCGCGGTCCGGTCGCATTTCGACTCGACGAAGAGACCCGTCGCGAAGTCGATCGCCTATTCGCTAAGCTCTGTGACGCTGCTGGCTCTGCCTGAGCCGAACCTCTCCACTCTGGACTCGCGACTCATCATGACTCAAGCCATTGTCGATCCCGGCGAACTGCGACTCTTCGCGCAGATGCTCAAGCAGTTCAACCAAGACCTGACCGATCGGACAACGGCGCTGTCCGCTCAATTGCACTCGCTCAGCAGCACCTGGCGCGATCAGGAGAACTTGAAATTCACCGAGCAGTTCGAGCAGCACTTGCGCTATCTGCAACGCTTCATCGATGCCAACAACTCGCACATTCCGTATCTCACCCGCAAAGCCGAGCGGATCGAAGAGTATCTGCAACAAAAATAGGTCCGGCTCTCTCACACGCCTCGGTTTATTGGCCATCGGCAGCAACCACGTCATGCGGGATGACGAATTCCAAAGGACGCCAAAACGACGGCGTTGACCACGGTCATTTGCGTCGTCTCGGCTTGTTTCTTCATGAGAGCTTCGTCATTCGGACGTCTTTCAGCGGTGGGTGCTTCGTCATTCTTCGCGCCCCGCCCTATACTCCGCCCCGTTTTCAATTTTACCCACACGGAGTTGCCTCATGGATTTGCTCAGTACGTTGCCCGGTTCGTTGATGGAAGGATTCTTTCCTGCCGGTTGGGACTTGGCCAAAATCGACAAGTGCGTCGCGGACGATCCCACGAAAATCACCGAACGGCAAAAACACTGGCACCGTCTCTTTGAGCCGATTCCGTGTGCGACCGTCGCCGATTTCGACATGATGCTCGGCCACGAGATTGCGATGACGATCAAGAAAGCTCGCGATGCCAACGAGGAAGCGTTGCTGATCCTGCCCGTCGGCCCGATGGGGATGTATCGCTGGGCCGTCTACTTCCTGACCGAGTGGAATATCTCGTGCAGCCACATCTACGGCTTCAATATGGATGAGTGGTCCGACGCCGCCGGCAACACGCTCGCACCGGAAAACCCCGGATCGTTTCAGTACTCGATGGAGAAAGCCTTTTACGGCCCGCTCGGCAAACTGACGCCGCCGAAGAGTCAGCGGTACTTCGCCACGAAGAAACAACTGCCGACGTATGCCGCTCGGATCAAAGAACTCCGCGCGAACGGAGCCAAGCTGACCGTCATCTTCGGCATCGGCCGAGTCTGTCACATCGCCTTCTGGGAACCACACTTCGCCGAAGAGTTCAAAGTCGAAGCTGACTGGAAAAAACAAACGCATCGGCTCGGCGGAAAGCTGCACCCGCTGACGGTCGAACAAAACGCGCTCACCAGTTTCAAGAGTCGTACAACGCTCGTCCCGGCTTACGCCAACACAATCGGCCCCGGCTTGTTTCTCGGAGCCGACAAGATCATCGGCGGCGCGGACGGCGCGTTCGGCCGCGGCATGATGTGGCAAGGACTCAGCCTCTGGGCGACGTTGCGCCACGGCGCATCGATGTGGATCCCGTCGTCGTACATGCCGACGCAACCAGGGCGGCTGTTCTTTCTGAAAGAGCTGGCAGGACCGCTCGTCCCCGATTGTAATTAGCCGGAATGACTCAGGTTGCTATTGAAGCCTGAAACGCAGGTGAAGCCGGCAAGAAAAAACTTCGCTTGCGCTTCAGGCTTCAATGATGAACGATGTGACCACGGCTGGCCAATTGGTCGCATTGCGGAAAATCTAGGGTGGGACCAGCGAAGCGCAGGCCCACCACAATCATCGTGAAATGGTGGGCCGGCGCTGTCGCTGGTCTCACCCTACGAATCACGCATCTTGAAAAACTGGCCGGCCCTGACGATGTGCCACACTCGTCTTGACGTCTCCTACCGGATTGGTAGAGTTCGCTCCCACTTCAGTAGGAGATAGCGACTGGGCACTCGTGCCGGCCGCTCGAACGCCGTTCAGGAGGAGACGACGCAATGAGCAGGAAGCATCGTTTGGCCGATCTGCAAATGGCCATCATGCAGGTGCTGTGGGACAAGTCAGAGGCGACGGTCGCTCAAGTGCGCGAGGCCTTGTTGCCCGATCGCGAGCTGGCTTACACGACCGTTGGCACAATGCTCAGCAAGATGGAAGCCAACGGGCAGGTGACTCACCGCAGTGACGGGCGAGTC
>JAYVQJ010000531.1:0-1915 GCA_043777235.1 Planctomycetia bacterium | reverse complement strand
CGGCGGCGACGGCATCTTTGTCCGAGTCCTCAATGGCTGGTGCAGCACGGGCAATCTGTTCGAGGGGAACGACTGCTCGTTCGCGAACAACAACGGCGTTGAATGTTGGGCACCGCGAAACGTGTTCGTGAAGAACAAGGCCAACCATTGCAGCTACGGCTTTTGGCTCGGAGGCTCGGACCAATCACGGCTAGTCGGCAACGAGGCGTCGTTCAACGGGCTGAAGGACGGCCATCACAACTCGCCGCATCTTCCGCAAGATGGCCACGCCGGCATCGTCTTCATGTTCGGCCCGTCGAGCCACACGATCTGCCGAGACAACGTGTGTTCCGGCAACAACGGTGCGGGGATCGCGCTCATCGGCGATCTCGACAGCCAAGGCAAGAGGTGGCGCGCGTATCACTGGATCATCGAACAGAATTCGCTCGCGAAGAATCGCTGGGGTATTTACGCCAAGCACGCTGATTGGGTCTCGTTGGCGGGCAATCGGTTTGACGGCAATACGGTCAAGGACGTGTTGCTCGACGGCGGCGTGACTCGTTGGGAAGAGAACTTGGTGGCGGTCCCGGATGCGGCAAAACCACCAATCGCAAAGCTCACCGGCCCGACGTCAGTCAAGCTCGGCGAACGAGTCGCGTGGGACGCTTCTGGGAGTCGCGATCCCGCCGGTCGCGAGTTGAGACTCTCATGGGACGTCGGCGACAGACGCCTCCTGCTCAGCCCGAAGTTGGAACACTCGTTCGATCGAGTCGGCTTTCATCGAGTCGGCCTCAACGTCTCGAACGGCTTGCTCTCCGACATCGCCTGGCGCGACGTGTATGTCATTCGCGACGTGATGGAACTCGGCACTGACGGTCAGTCCGCGAATTGGTCGATCGAAGACTTCCACGACCGAGTCCGCAGCAACGAACAAACTTCACAAGCGAAATTCGAGAATGACCGTGACGACAAACTCGTCGGCGATTCCGCGCTCAGAGTGGTGATCGCTCCGTATGCCGGCTTCCGAGCGGCTCTGACGTTTCCGAAAACTCGCGATGCCAAATGGAACGTCGATGGCAAAACGAAACTGACCTTCTGGCTGAAGTCCACCAACGAAGACGTCACCGGCTGGCAAGGAGGCCCGTTCATTCGACTTGATGGCGACAACGGCCAGTCCTTTTATGTCGAACCGAAAGAGGGGCTCGACCACATGCGGAACGCCGAGCACAACGAAGCTCGCGACGGTTGGCGTCTCTTTGAAATTCCGCTCAAGGCAAACGACCAATGGCAAACTGTCGGCGAGTTGCCCGCACTCATCCGCTCCCTCGCCCTTTGTTTTGACTCATGGGGCGCACCGACCTTGCGCTTTACAATCGACGGACTGGCGTTCGAGTAAACGGGTTGAGTTCTCCAACCGACAAGGAGCCGGGCGACGCTTGCTCTACGCAGCAAATTCGTCAATTGTGTGTGAATAGTCGCGTGCAGTTGATTTCACGCCTCGGCGGCAGGCCTCTTGGCAGCGACGTGTTTCAAGGGGGTACGGACGATGATGCGACGACAAATCTCTATTGGATTCCTTTTCCTCGTGTCCCTCGCAATAGCAACAACGACAACGAGCGAGGATCGAGCGGTGCTGCGCGGTTCCTTGCTCGGAAAGGCCGCACCGGAGTTGGCGAGCAAACCGACGCATTGGCTGGGGGAGGAAACCGGTGTGACGCTCGCGGAGTTGAAGGGGAAGGTCGTCTGGCTCCAGTTCAACTTCTGAGAAAACTGCCTGTCATTCCGACGCCACCTGGTCAGGTGGGAAGAAGAATTCGCGGATCGAGGACTTGTCGTCGTCGAAGTCTCAGGGGGCGAATTTGCGTCGATCGAGGAGTCCCGAAAGCAATGGGCCAAATGGGAACTCAAGCATCCGGTGTTGTGGGATGAAGGGAAC
>JAYVQJ010000530.1:0-1915 GCA_043777235.1 Planctomycetia bacterium | reverse complement strand
TAGCGCGTTCCGGCTGATCGCGATGGCGCGAAGGTGTGCTTCGTTCCGGGAATGGTCTCTCGCCACCTTGATCTTCCAAATGGCGATCAAAGATCAGGATCTTGGCAAACAACCGCGTCTCAATCTGGCCGCGTTCGGTTACGCGAAACAGGTGGGCGATTGGGAGTTCGCCGAAGCCTGTCTCCAACGAACTTTGGCCGATGAGAGGCTCGCGAAAGTCTCGAAACTCTGGCGTGAAGCGGCGGAGATCGCGAATCAACTGCGCCACTTCCACGATGGGATCGAACGGCTCGACCGCGCCTACGAACTGGAATTCGCCGCGCTGCCCAAGACGGTCAACCTCGAAGCCTTCCGCCAGGACTACGCCAACCTCTTCGGTCAGTTCGATCAGCGAGCGGAACAACTCGCGGATGCGAAGCGATCCGAGAAAGCCGCCTTTGCCCGCCTCGTGCAACGCGCCGCCGCGCGGTGGCGCGACATCGACGTCGATGACACGATCGCCTGTCATCGCACGGCCGCGATCCTCACGAAGCTGGGACTCGCCACGGCGGCGTGGAACTATTGGACGACTCCATTGGCCGAGACTCCCGATCGCTCGACCGTCTGGCAGACGTTCGCCACCGCGATGCACTCACAACAGAAGCTCATCGTCGCCGACCGAGCCTGGACCACCGCCTTTGCCTGCGAGCCGACAAATCCAGAGATCCTGCTCCAGCACGCTCAGTTCCTACGCTCCACTCGCCAAGAACATCGAGCACGCGAATTGCTGACAAAGATCACCACCAGCACTTGGCAACCCCGCTTCGAGAACACGAAGCAACAAGCCCAAGCGCTGCTGACAAGCGGTTCGCCAAAATGAGCCAGGGCAGGCCAGCTTGCCTAACGCGACAAACTCGCCCGCCGTCGACGTTTTGGTGGAGGGCCACGCGAGTGAGCAAGACTTCCTGTTGCTCTGTTTCGACGAGCGATGTTATTGTCCGACCGCAAGTCCCCTCCTTGTCGGAATCCCTTCCGGCAATGGCTTCTCGGCCGCCTGATTTCCCGCCTGTTCTTCTCCACTTTCCACATCCTTCCTCTCGCAGTTCGACTGCATGGAGCATTCCATGTCGCGCGCTTTGGCGTTTGCTGTTGCGGCCATTTGTGTCACTTCACTGGACGTCGTCGCTCAGGATTTCAGCGTTTACACGCAGGTGTACGATCTGGACGCGAAAGCCTCGAACCAGCCGGCCGGTCCAATCGCTCGCAGTCGCACGTTGTTTCATGCGGGAAAGGTCTACGACGTCATCCACGAAGCGGCCGAGGTCACGATCCTCGAACCCTCACCATCGCACCGTCGGATCACGATCCTCAATAGCGACCGAAACGTCGTGAGCGTTGTCGATTTCGATGAGCTCAAGCATTTGCTCAAGGAGGCGGAAGAACGGCTGGCTCAGCGAATCTTGGAGTTGGAGAAACAGCCAAATGTCTCACGCCCGAAAATCGAAACATTGCGGTTTCAATTGCGACCACTCTTCGAATCGGAATTCGATCCGAACAAGCATCGGCTGCGACTGCTCAGTAAGAGCGTGACCTATGAAGTCGACGGGAAAGTCAGTGACCACGCGGAGGCCGTCGACAAGTACCTGACGTATGCCGATTGGGTGTGCCGGTTGAACTATGTGTTGCACCCACAACCGCTCTTTCCGTCGGTTCGGTTGGAACTCAACGAACAGTTGCGGCGGCACAAAATGCTGCCGACGCGAGTCACTTTGCGAGCGAATCTGGACCGCCCGCTGAACCTCAAGGCCGATCATTCCGTGGCCTGGGCGCTGGATACTTTGGACCGGCAGAGCATCGATAAATGGGAGTCGCTGCTGCGCGATCCCACGTTGCAGAAGGTCACGCTCCCTGAATACCAGCGGATTGCGGTTGGCCA
>JAYVQJ010000529.1:0-7337 GCA_043777235.1 Planctomycetia bacterium | reverse complement strand
TTGTGTGTAAAAGACAGGCCGCTGGTCCCACCCTACCGATCATGTAATTTGAAGAATTAGCCGGCCGTGATCGACGTCCGCCGTCAGCAACGACTCGGTGTCGATGGTGAATTGTGAGTCGATGGCATGAAGCTCGTGTCACGCAGAGCGATAACGATTACCGGCACTGTTCCCACTGCTTGTCCCAGCGTTGCGGCGAGATCGTGATCGCCGTTCGTAGCTCTTGCGCGAACAGCGACACGCGCAGTTCCTCCAACATCCAGCGGCACGTTGCGAGTTCCGGTTCGTGTCGCCCCGATTGCTTGGCAGCATCGAGTCGTGCGAGCAACTTTCGCCAGCGCGGTTCGATGTCGGACATCGCGCGTTGATCGCGAGCTTGTCCGGCGGCCGCGAGCTTCTTGATTCGCAGCGCGATGCTTTGCAAGTAACGTGGAAACTGTTGCAGCCATTCCCACGGAGTCGTCGTGAGGAAGCCCGCCTCGATGAGCCGAGCCAGTTGCTCGCGGCAATCAGCGACGGCGGTTTGAGCGAACGACAACCGGCAGCCTTCGACCGCTCGGCGAGCTTCCGTGTACGCCGCGAGCAACGGGCCGATGAGTTCGATGACCTCTTGAGTGGCCGACGGGATGCCGACCTTCGCGACGCGGACTCGCTCTTGGAATTGCGACTTCGTTGTCGGATGGGCACTCCTGCCAGTCCGACTTCCGAACATCGCACGTTCGGCGATCAATTCGGCCAGCAATTGCGGCAGCTTCCCTTTGTCGGGCAGCATCGCCGATAGCAACTGCCACTTGTTGAGGTCTGGCAGATGCTGCACTTGCTTCTTCAACTCCTTTGACGCGGCGATGACAAACAATCGCCGCAGGCCGAGGTGCGTGTCGAATGCCGCTCGTTCTGACGAGTCGGCCAAACGCAGTGACACGCTCTCGCCACGATCGACCAGTGACGGATAGCCCTTCAACTTCAAGCCACCATGTTCGAGATCAATGCTCGGCGGCAAGACATCGAAATCCCAATCGGTCAGGCCGTCACGGTTCCACTGCGAGTGATCAATTGCCGAGAAACTCTGCGACGCCTTTGCGCCGAGTTGCCCGCGCAGTTGTTCGAGATCCCGGCTGACTCCGAGTGTCTTGCCGTTCGCGCCAAGCACTTTGACGTTGATCCGCAGGTGCGACGGAAGATCGTCCGCGCGGAACTCGCTCGGATCGATTCTCTGCCCCGACAACTTCGTGAGGATTGCCGCAAGAGCCGCCGCGACGTCTCCCTCGCCGAATTTGATTTGCTTGAGCACGGCCTTCGCCGTCTCCGGCACCGGGACGAACAGACGCCGCAGTTCCTTCGGCAGCGACTTGATCAGCGCGGTGATCTTTTCTTCGAGCAACCCCGGCACGAGCCAACCCAGCCGTTGAGGATCGAGCTGATTCAATCCCTCTTGCGGCACAGTGATCGTGATTCCGTCATCCGCTTCGCCCGGTTCGAGCTTGTACTGCAACGGCACTCGCAGATGTTGCAACTTCAACTCGGACGGAAATTGCTCATCGGAGGCCACCGCAGCTTCGGGGTTGAGCAAGTCGTCGCGAGAAAAGAACAGCGACTGCTCGTTGGTGATTCTAGGTGCGGCGTCCTTTTGGCGAGCCGGCGGGCGTAAGCCCCCGGACGATCCAGCACGGCGCGACGACTTGTCTTCGAGATCCTTGTCTTCGAGATCCGTCCGGGGGCTAACGCCCGCTAGCTCGCCAAGGACGCTGGGGGACGTCCCTTTGCACCACTTCTGCAAACTCACACCATCGACAACATCCGACGGAATACGTTGATCGTAGAACTCAAACTGAGCGTCCTCGCCTTTCAAGAAATTGGCACGCCGAGACTTCACGCGGATCGTTTCCAATTCGGCCACCAACGCTCGGTTGTGACGGAAGAACTCGGCATTGCATTCGAACTCCCCCTCGATCAACCCCTGCTTGATGAGCAGTTCGCGAGCCAACGTCGGATCGATGCGTCCCAAACGCACCTTCCGTCGCGGTACGATCGTCAGGCCGAACAGCGAGACTTTCTCGAAAGCCATCGCCGAACCGGCGTCACGGTCCCAATGCGGCTCGCTGTGAGTTTTCGTGACGAGATGTTCGGCCAGCGGTTCGATCCAAGCAGAGTCGATGCGCGCGACGGTTCGCAGATAGCGTTTGCTCGTCTCGACCAACTCTGCCGCGACGATCCACTTCGGTTTCGAGCCAACCACCCCCGACCCCGGCCACACGACTGCTTTCATCCCGCCCGCGGCCGAATACTCGGTCGACTCCGATTCTCGATTCGCAATGCTCGCAAGGAAGCCGGTCAGGAGCGCGCGATGAATCGACTCCTGGAGTGCGGCGGCTTGACGCCGCCCTCCATCCATGTGGCGAACCGGGACAATTGATCGCTGCGTTCCCGTCGTGTGTGCGCGGGCCGATGTCGGAGAGTTTTCTTTTTCTTGAATGGAGGGGGGCGTCAAGCTGCCGCACTCCAGAGACTCGCTCCACGTTCGCTTCCCCGCCTTCATCCCGCTCTCGCCAACCAACTCAACCAACTGCCGATGTAGATCAGCCCACTCGCGCAGGCGATTGAAGTTCAGAAAGTTTTGCAGGCACGCCTTGCGAACTTGGCTCTTCGACAGCGTTTCTTTCAAGTGATGAAAGAAGTCCCAGAGCTTGAGGTAGCCAAGAAAGTCCGAATCGGGATGTCGAAACGGCTTGTGCTTTTCGTCCGCCGCTTGTTGCTTGTCGAGCGGCCGATCGCGCGGGTCTTGAGCTTCCAGCGCGGCCGCGATGATCAGGATGTCATTGAGACATCCCTCGGCATGCCCGGCCAGAATGATCCGAGCGATTCGCGGATCGACCGGCAATCGCGCCAACTTGCGTCCGAGTTCCGTCAGCTCATCTCGATCGTTGACCGCACCGAGTTCAAACAGTGTCTTGTATCCATCACGAATCGCCGTCGGCTTCGGCGGTTCAAGAAACGGAAACTCTTCCAGTCGTCCCAGATTCAACGACTCGGTTTGCAAGATCACCGATGCGAGGTTTGTCCGCACGATTTCGGGCGGCGTGAACTTCTCTCGCGTTGCAAAATCCTTTTCGTCGAACAACCGAATGCAGACTCCCGGCGCGATGCGCCCGCAACGTCCAGCTCGCTGATTCGCCGACGCTTGCGAGATCGCCTCGATCGGCAGCCGCTGCATCTTGCTGCGCGGCGAGTACCGGCTGATGCGCGCGGTCCCCGTGTCGATCACCGAAAGAATTTTTGGCACAGTCAACGACGACTCGGCGACGTTGGTCGCGATCACAATTCGCCGCTTGCCACCGCGCGGTTCGAAGACTCGTTGCTGCTCGGACAACGTCAGGCGAGCGTACAGCGGCAGAATCTCGACGTCGTTCGTCCAGCCACGCCGCGTGCAATGCCCGCGCAGCAGCTTTGCCGTCTCGTGGATGTCCCACTCGGTCGGCTGGAAGATCAGCATGTCCCACAGATTCTCCGCGGCGAGTTCATCGACGGCGTCGAGAATTGCGCGAGTGGGATTGTCCGACTCTTGCGGAAAAGGATCACGGCCATCGGCCATCGGCTCACGGCTTTCGGCCGGGACTTGCCAGCGGACTTCAACCGGATACATCCGGCCGCTGACTTCGAGAATTGGAGCCGGGGCGGCTGCGGTTCCGAAATGCTCGGCGAATCTCGCGGCGTCGATCGTGGCCGAGGTAATGATGAGTTTGAGATCGGGCCGTCTCGGTAGCAGTCGCTTCAAATAGCCCAACAAAAAATCGATGTTCAGACTCCGCTCGTGAGCCTCATCAACGATGATCGTGTCGTACTGATCGAGAAACCGATCGCTGCGTGTCTCGGCCAGCAGCACGCCGTCCGTCATCAGCTTGATGAGCGTGTTCGGCTGCGTCGCGTCGGTGAAGCGGATTTTGAAACCGACCGTCATGCCGAGCGTCGTCTTCAGTTCCTCCGCCACGCGAGCGGCAATTGTTCGTGCGGCAACTCGGCGCGGCTGCGTGTGACCGATCAAACCGGCCACGCCGCGTCCGAGCGACAGACACAGCTTCGGCAACTGCGTCGATTTGCCCGAACCGGTTTCGCCGCAGACGATCACAACTTGATGCTCGCGAATCGCGGCCTCAATCTCACTCCGCTTGGCGAGGATCGGCAGTTCCGAATCGAACTCAATCTTCGGCACGCTGTTCGCGCGACTTTCGTGGCGAGTGATCGAGCGGCGAAAGCCCTCATCCAACTTCGCGAGCAACGTGTCGCACGGCCGCTTCGCTTTTTCGGCCTCACGCAGTTGACGGAGCTGTTGCCGCAAGCGATGCCGGTCGGACAGCATCGTCTCGGCAAGTCGGCGTTCCCAATCCGTGAGCATCAAAATCGCCTGTCGCGGATTCATCGACCGTAGGGTGGGACAAGCTCGTTTCGAGCGCCGGCCCACCTACTTCGCTAAGCATGGTTGGTGATGTTGAGTTGCTGGTGGGCCGGCGCGGCAAAACGCCGCTGGTCCCACCCTGCAAATCGCGGAGTTGGTGGTGGTGGAGTTCTACAGATCGTCATCCACGCCGTCATCGTGGGCTTCCGAATCCGTCAGCAAGCGAACATCGCTTTGTGATGCCTTCCCCACCGGAACCACGTCACCACTATCGCTATAGGAAACCTTGGCGGGACGAACATCGTCGTCATCATCGTCCTCGTCCATTCGGCCTTCGTTGGATTCTCGCTTTGGAATCGCGAGCATGACTTCGGTCCCGGCGTCGTGTTCCACCATATCGGGATCGTCGGGACCGAGATGGACTTTGTACTTGGCGTTCGCAAAGGCCAACTCATCGCCGGGCAGAAGTGCTCCGCGAGTGACTCGCTGACCGTTGACCTTCGTGCCGTTGGTGCTGCCCAGATCGCGGATGAACAAGAGGCCGTCAGTCTTCACGATCATGCAGTGCAACTTTGAGATGCTACTGCGGTCGATGAAGATGTCGCAGACGCCGCGCTTGCGGCCGACAATGGTCACGTCTTTTTTGAGACGGATCGACCGTTCGCCGTCGGTCGAAATGAGCTTGGCTTCCATCGTGGACCTCTAAAACCAGACCGCGATCAATCGCGAAGTGCTTTTGCCGCAACAGGTTCAACACTGTTCCACGGAAATGTGGGTCTGTCAAGCGGCCAATAGCCTTGCTTGAGAACCGGCACGAGCGTCGCTAAGTTGCTCCGCTCGCTGCGCCAGGGCTGGCTCCGGGGTTGGCAACTTCTGCCGCCTGCTGTGTTTGAGTGAATCGGGCAGACCGTGTTTCAAGCGGCTCGCGCAGTCTCCATTTGAAGGAAATCAGGTCGATGTCAAACAAGTTCGTGTATTTCTTTGGCGGCAAAAGTGCGGATGGCAACGGCAAAATGAAGGAACTCCTCGGTGGCAAAGGGGCGAACCTCGCCGAGATGTGCCTGATCGGCATTCCGGTTCCGCCGGGCTTCACGATCACCACGGAAGTCTGCGCCGCCTATTACGAGAGCGGCAAGAAGATCCCCGAAGCGTCGATCCCGGAAATTGACGCGGCTCTGGCGAAGACCGAGGCTCTCGTCGGCAAGAAGTTCGGCGATCCGACTGATCCACTGCTCGTCTCGGTTCGATCGGGTGCGGCCCTGTCGATGCCCGGCATGATGAACACGATTTTGAACCTGGGCCTCACCGATGCCAGTGTCGAGGGACTCGCGAAGAAGACGGACAACCCGCGCTTCGCTTACGACAGCTATCGCCGCGTTATCGACATGTTTGGTTCGACCGCGATGGGCGTCGAGCACGAAGAGTTCGAGCACGAAATCTCCAAGCTTAAAGCGGAGAAGAACGTCAAGCTCGACACTGACTTGACCGTGGATGACCTCAAGGAACTCGTGAAGCGCTACAAGGCGGTCTACAAGAAGCACGTCAACGCCGACTTTCCTCAAGACGCCAAACAGCAACTGATGCTCGCCATCAACGCGGTGTTCAACTCGTGGATGGGGAACAAGGCTCAAGAGTATCGCCGCATTGAACGGATCTCGGGCCTCAAGGGGACGGCGGTCAATGTGCAGGCGATGGTGTTCGGCAACATGGGTGACACCTCCGGCACCGGCGTCGCGTTCACGCGCGATCCCAACACCGGCGAGAACCTGTTCTACGGCGATTACCTCGTCAACGCTCAAGGCGAAGACGTCGTCGCCGGCATCCGCACGCCGGAACACATCGATCGCCTCGGCCACCATAATCCGCAGGTCTACAAGCAACTGTGCGACATCCGCGGCAATCTCGAGAAGCACTACAAGGAGATGCAGGACATCGAATTCACCGTGCAGGACGGCACGCTCTACATGCTGCAAACCCGCTCGGGAAAGCGGACCGGCAGCGCCGCCGTTCGCATCGCCGTCGAGATGGTCAAGGAAGGCTTGATCGACGAGACGACCGCGATTCGGCGCGTCCATCCCGATGGACTGAACCACTTGCTCTTGCCGCAGCTCGATCCAAAGGCAGCGGTCAAGGTGATCGCCCAAGGGATCGCCGCCAGCCCCGGAGCAGCATCGGGCAAAGTCGTGCTCTCCGCCGAAGCGGCCGTCGCGCATCACGAAAAATTCCCGAACGATCCGATCCTGCTCGTCCGCAAGGAGACCAGCCCAGAAGACGTCGCCGGTATGCACTTGGCCAAGGGCATTCTGACTTCGACCGGCGGCAAGGCGAGTCACGCCGCCGTGGTGGCTCGCGGTTGGGGCAAGCCCTGTATCGTTGGTTGCGAAGCAGTCAAGATCGACGAGTCCAAGGGGATCGTCACCATCGCTGGGAACACCGTGAAGGCGGGAGATTTCGTCACGATCAACGGTACGACCGGCGACGTCATGATCGGCCAAGTGCCGACGGTCGCGCCGACCATGACCAGCGACTTTTCGATTCTGATGGGCTGGGCCGATAAGGTGCGCACGCTCAAAATTCGGACCAACGCCGATACGCCCGCCGACGCCGTGAAGGCTCGCGAGTTCGGTGCCGAGGGCATCGGACTGTGCCGCACCGAGCACATGTTCTTCGGCGATGACCGCATCACCGCCATGCGCGAGATGATCCTCGCCGACACGCAGGAAGCCCGCGCCAAGGCACTGACGAAATTGCTCCCGTTCCAGAAGGCGGACTTCGTCGGCATCTTCGAAGCGATGGCTGGCTTGCCGGTGACGATTCGCCTGCTCGATCCGCCGCTGCACGAATTCCTGCCGCACGACGCCAAGGGTCAGGAAGAAGTTGCCAAAGGACTCGGCATCTCCGCAGCCAAGGTCAAGGAACGAGTCGATGAACTGCACGAGTTCAACCC
>JAYVQJ010000528.1:0-7351 GCA_043777235.1 Planctomycetia bacterium | reverse complement strand
ACGGTGCGAGTCCCTGGCACGCTCGACGCGCTGACCGAACTGTCTCGCGGAAATCTGATTCCCCTCAACGCCGCCGAGTCACTCCGCGCGGCGTACCTTTTCTTCCGTCGTCTGATCGACGCTCTGCGAATGACTCGCGGCGCGGCGGACGACTTGACGCTGCCCCCCGCCGACTCCGAAGAGTTGGCCGGCCTCGCCCGCCGACTGAATGTCACGTCCATGGAACTCATCCGACTCGCCGAACAACACGCCGCCGACGTCCGCGCCTGGGGCTGGTCCCTCGGCTGGCCAATCTCCCCCGCGTGAGCCTCCGGAGGATGGGCACTCTTGCCCGTCCATTGGGTGGCACAGGTTTGAAAAACCTGTGTGCCGAAGGCATCGGAAACTGCGAACCCGCGCGGCAGGCAGGATGTCATCGTGTGAAACAGTTGATAGCCTTCCTCAAGTTTCCAATGCTTCGCACACAGCTTGAAGCAAGCTGTGCCACCCGCGTCATTCGCCAAGTTTCAAGCGGCTTGGCCTTTGAACTGCGGAAACAAGTGCCGCAATCCAATAATGGGAGTACTGATGAATGCGTGAATGGAAACGAGGCGAAATTCAGGCGATCGGTGCTGTTGCAAAGTTGATGATTCTCGGCGGTGGATTCGTCACGCTGATCACGTCGTATCTGGACTTCACCTTTGCAACTTTCGTGCAAGGATTACCCGGTACTCTAACTTCAGGACCATTTCCGACACTTCTTGGTGGCAGTGTCGTCCTATTGCTTGGGTGCGCACTCGCTGTTTGGCTCTGGAGAGTCCAACGTAGAACCGGACTTTCCACTCAGCCGTTCGACCGAAGAGAAAAAAGCTGAGTTGATCGTTGCTCGGCCTTTGAACCAACAACTCAAGGAACCGAAATCGAGCGCTCGCCCAACAAGCGGTTCAACCCACCGCGCCGCCGTAGCCGATTCGCAAGATTGGAAGCCGGTAACGGCGTGCCGATTAACCTTAGCGTTCGAGGGACGGGCAAGAGTGCTCGTCCTACTTGTTGGGCTTGGTCGCGAACGAGACTTGGCGAAACTGAGCCGACTGGCAAGCGTCGTACACGCGCACCACATCACCGAGCGGAACCGCGCCCTCAATGTCCAAGATCACGGGAATCTCCGGCGTGGTCTCCGCGAGAGCCAGCAGCGTTTTCCGCAGCGATGGCTCGTCGGAGTACTCACGGTCATTGAGTTCGACGACCGTGATGCCCTCCTCGCCCTCGGCCATTCGACGATGCAGGCGCAGCCAGACTTCACCGAACGGCCGCTCGACGATGACTGGAGTCGCAGATTCGACCGCTCCGGCCGCGAGTTCGGTGGGCAAGTGTGACTCCACGGTCTGATTGGCTGACGCACACACGAAGAAAATCAACAACTGAAAGATGACGTCGATCATCGGCGTCATCGAGTTGTTTTCGACTTCGTGTCGGTGAGTGGGAATTCGCATGGTGGATGTAGGATGGGCACTCTTGCCCGTCTCCGAAAACAGGACGGGCAGGAGTGCCCATCCTACGTGTCATTCATGAATCACTGCGAAGCCGAGCTTGCGGATGCCGAGCTTCGCGCAGGCCAGCATCAGGGGTTCGATTTCGCTGTAGGGGACGCGAGCGTCGGCTCGCAGACGGACTTCGATTTCAGCGGCCTTCTCTGGTGAGACGGCCGCGCTGGTGAGTTGTTGTTCGAGGCCGGCTCGCTCGATCCGTTGGTTCCCCAGCCACCAAACTCGTTCGGACGTGATCGTGATGACGAACCGTTTGAGAGACGCCGCCGGCTGATCTTGAGCCATCGTCGCCTTCGGCAGCGTCACTTTTTCATTCGCATCGCTGCGCACGATGTACGTCGCGGCCAGGAAGAAAATGATGAGCTGAAACACGACGTCGATCAGCGGCGTGATGTCGAAGCTCAGGCCAAGTTTTCGGCCGCGAGTCGGAATTCGCATCAGTTCATCTCCATCGAGGATGACTTCGTATGACTCGTCGTGAGTTTCTTGTCGGGCTGCGTCAATTTTGTCTGCTTGAAAGTAGCCTTCATCGCTCCGCGTGAAGAAAGCCGTCTGTGAATTCCATGTCGAGTGTGAATCCTGCGCCCGCGCTCAATCGGCTTCCTTCACGCGGAGCGATGAAGGCTACATTGGTTGCGGCGTGCGGTTAGACGATTATTGACTCTCCGTGGATTTTCTCTCGGACTTCGCGACGACCTTGGCTTGCGATGCGGCGGCTGCGGTGCCGGGATTCTCAAGCTGCATCTCGCTGGCTGGTTTGCTGCGCAGACTCGCGGCGGCTTTGACTCGTTCGCTGCGTGGTTCGGCGACGGCAGAGCGTTTGTAGTCGGCGAAGACCGCCTCGGCCGTCAGTGAGCCGTCGGCGACCAACTGGTCGATGCGGTTGCGAAAATGAGCGAACGCCGCCAGCGCGGGGATCGCGACGCACAAGCCTTGCAGCGTCGTGACGAGAGCCTTGTAGATGCCCGGCGCAAGTTCGGAGACCTGCGGGTTCGCCTTCTGCTCGAATTCCATGAACGCGAGGATCATGCCCCATACGGTTCCCAGTAGTCCGAGCATCGGCGCGATCGTGCCGATCACCGACAGGTACTCGATCTTGCGATACAACCGAGCGGACTGCTCGACCGCCGCGTCTTCCAATGACTTCTCGACGGCCGCGTAGCCGAGGTCGGTCTCACGCAGTCCGGCCGCCAGCACGTACGCCAGGAAGCTCGGATGAAACTGGCACTGCTGCCGAGCCTCCTCGAAGTGCCGCAGCCCCAGATGATGATGAATCGAATCGGCCAACCCCGGCGGGATCAGCGCGTTGAACCGCAGGCTGATGAGATGCTCGACGATCAACGCGACCATCAAAAAGCTCAGCCCTGTGATGATGTAGCCGATCGTTCCGCCCGCCTCGAAGAGTTGCCCAAGGCTCATCATCTTCGGCCCCGCCGGCACGGGATCGGCCGCAAACAGCGTTGAATCCACAAACAATACGCCAACCAGTAGGCCGAACAACACACGTCGCCACGACATGAATGACTCCATTCCAACAGTCTCACCAAATTCAAACGCAACGAGTGTAGTCGGTCGCGAACGACTCGCGAAGATGCGGCACTTGCCGACCGTTGCCTGCACTTCGTCTCCTTCGTTCGCTTCTGTTCAAGGTTCGGGAATTACAGAGTTGGAACAGAAGGAAACAAAGGACACGAAGGAATTCAAAAAGGCGGTTTTTAGTTGGCTGAGCCAAGCTGCAACCGGAGGAGCGCTGACTTGACTTGTTCCATCCCGAGGCGGTCGGTCTCAATGGTCTTTGACGAACAGATGAAAACGGGAGCCTCGCTGGGTTCGCGGCCCGGTGTCGGCAATCGGCCGTGACTGCCACGCACGATCGAGGCGTCGAGGCCGATCACGTCCATGTAGTACCGGAAGCCGAGCAACTTCTGCATCAAGCGTGTCGCGATTCGCAGCTTCGGCCATTTCAGTTGTGGATCGAGGAACAACTCGACCGGGTCGTATCCTGGCTTGCGATGGATATCGACTGTCCGCGCGTAATCAGGAGCCAGCGCGTCGTCGAGCCAGAAGTAATACGTGAACCACGACTCCGGTGCCGCAATCGCCACCAACTCGCCGGAGCGTTCGTGGTCGAGACCGAACTCGGCTTGAGCGGCACGATCAAGGACGCGTTCGATCCCCGGCGTCTTCCGCAACAGTTCTGCGACCGACGCGATGTCTTCTGGCCGTCGGACGTAAACGTGAGCGACTTGATGATCGGCCACCGCGAACGCTCGCGATGCTCCGCAATCGAGCGTTTCCCAGCCAAGCATTTCGCGACGAACGGCGAGATAGCCATGCTCTCGCAGCACGCGATTGATGTGAACGGGCTGGCTGACGGCCGTGATCGCGTACTCGGACAACACCACGACATCGGCTCCGCGTGTTCGTGCCGCGTCGATGATCTTGCCGGCTTCGGCATCGACGGCGCGGATGTCGCCGGCGATGCGCGGATCGTTCGGACCGAGCCGTTGCAGGTTGTAGTCCAAATGCGGCAGGTAGGCCAAAGTCAGCGACGGGTTGTGTTCCTGCATGACCGCGACGGTCGCATCCGCGATCCAGCGAGTGCTCGTGATGTCCGCCGCCGGTCCCCAAAACTTGAACAGCGGGAACACGCCGAGCCGATCTTGCAGCCGATCTTTCAACTCAACCGGCTGGCTGTACGAGTCCATGACCTTGCGGCCGTCGGCGGGATAACTCGGCCGAGGCGTCACCGACCAATTCACGTCGGCGTACATGTTGAACCACCAAAACAGCTTCGCGACCGAGTAACTCGGATCGCGTTTCCGAGCGGCGTCGTACAACCGCTCGCCGCGCACGAGTTGATTCGCCTGTCGCCAGAACAACACTTCGGAAATGTCACGCCAGTACCAGCCGTTCGCAACGATGCCATGCTCGCGCGGCAGCGTCCCGGTGAGCAACGTGGCCTGAGCCGAACAGGTCACCGCTGGCAGCACGGACCCCATCGGCCGAGCAAAGCCGTCCGCCGCCACGCGCGAAATGTTCGGCGTGTTTGGGCCGAGCATTTCGTGAGTGAGACCGACGACGTTGATGAGGACGAGTGGACGAGTCATGTCGGGAGGCTGTCGAGTTTCACGCGCCGTTTCAATGTTCGGCCGAACGCCGTGGGCCGAGTGCCGAGAGCCGTGTTCATTTTCTCGGACAGGAAAAGGATCACGGCCGACGGCCGACGGCCATCGGCTGACGGCGATCGGCCGGAGTATTCGGACGTCAGAACAACATCGCTTGAACGCTCGGAGTCAATGGTCTGGAAAGACTGCCGGCCACCACGTCGCCGATCTCGAACCACGGACTTGGCTCATGCTGTTCGGCGGCGAAGACGTTGGCTGCGGAACCGAATTGGGCTAGCGCAGCGCGAGCGGCCGTCGCCGCGAGGTCCGACGAATTGCACTCGCGACTGATGTGCAACAGCACGAGTTGTCGCAGCCGATCCGAGTCCGATTGTTTGAGCACTTCGCCGACCAGTTCGCAGGCCTGAGCGTTCGAGAGATGCCCTTCGTCGCCGAGGATGCGGTTCACCAACCACGGCGGCCGCTGGCTCTGCCGGAGCAGGTCGGGATCGTGATTGAACTCCAGCGCGAGCAGATCGACGTTGACGAGGCGCTCCAGCAGCCCGCGATCCCAGCAGCCCAAGTCCGCCGCGTAGGCGAAGGCCGATGTGGGAGACTCGAAGCGAAACCCGAACGTCGCTCCGCCGTCGTGTCGGACTCGAAACGGGCGACACTTCCAATTCGCCGAGATCGCGATGAGCCGCTCTCCCACGAACGGACGAAAGAGCCGCTCACGCTCGATGTCACGAAAATCGCGGCAGTTCACTCGAAAGACCGCCGCGTGATCACGATGACAATGCACGGGGACTCGCGAGGTCCAACAGCGGCTCAGCGATTTCGGAGTCCAATGATCGCTGTGCCGATGCGTCAGCAAGACGCCTCGAATCTGCGACCACTCGGCATCGACCGCCGCCAGCCGCGCGTCGAGTTCTTTCGGTTCCAATCCGAGGTCGATCAGCCAGCGTTCGCCCTCGCACTCGACCAGCGCCGAGTTCCCCGCGCTGCCACTGGCCAAGATCGTGAGACGTGCTGTCATGCGGTGAGTTCCAAGTGCCGGGTCTGAGTACGTAGACCGGTCACTCCGTGACCGGAACCTTCGAGTCACGGAGTGACTCGTCTACGTTACCGTGCCGTCCAACCACCATCGACGGTGACGAGGCTGCCGGTCATGTAGCTGGAAGCGTCGCTGGCCAGGAAGATCGCGGCTCCTTGGATTTCTTCCATGCGGCCCCAGCGGTTGAAGGCGACGGCTCCGACGACGTTCTTCTTGGCATCTTCGGTCTCGGCAATCGGAACGTTCATCGGAGTCAGGAACGGGCCGGGGCAGATCGCGTTGACCGTGATGTTCCACGCGGCGAGTTCCAGGCCGAGCGTCTTCGTCATCTGCACGACGGCTCCTTTGCTGGCTGCATACGGCGATCGCAACGCGAGTCCGACCAACCCGATCGTGCTGGCGATGTTCACGATCTTGCCGTACTTCCGCGACTTCATGTGCGGCACGACCGCTCGCGTGCAGAGCCACACGCCGTCGGTGTTGATGCTGTTGACCTTTCGGAATTGTTCGAGCGTCAGTTCTTCGATCGGCCCGCGAATGTTGATGCCGGCGTTGTTCACCAGGATGTCGATCTGCCCGAACTCGGCGAGTGTCCGATCGACCATCGCTTTCGCGGACTCCTCGGACGAGGCATCCGCTGCGATGGCGACTGCCTTGCGACCGTACTCGCGCTTGATCTGATCGGCGACCGCTTGAGCCTCGTCGATGTTGCGGCTCGTCAGCAGCAGGTTCGCGCCAGCCGACGCGAGACCTTCGGCCATCGCTTGGCCCAGTCCTTTCGAGCCACCGGTTACGATCGCGGTCTTGCCGGTGAGATCGAATTGTTTGATTCCAGGAAGCATCTGATTGCCCTCAAAGTGCGCGGTTGGGTCGAAGAGGAAAGGATCACGGCCATCGGCTCTCGGCCAACGGCCATCGGCCGGACAGAGCGGCCATCAAATCGTCATTGCCAGGAAGCCACCGTCCACGACGATGTTCTCGCCAGTCAAAAAGCTGCCGGCTTTCGGCGAGGCCATCAGCAGGATCGCTCCGGCCAATTCTTCTGCGTTGCCGAAGCGGTTCATCGGTGTGTGCCGCATAATATTTTCAACGCGGTCAGGAGTCAGCACTTTGCGGTTCTGCTCGGCCGGGAAGAAGCCGGGTGAGAGGGCGTTGACTCGGATCCCCTTCGTCGCCCATTCGCGAGCCAGGTTCAGCGTCAGGTTGAGCACCGCCGCCTTCGACGCAGAGTAAGTGAAGACTCGAGAAAGCGGGGTCGTCGAACTGAGCGATGCGATGTTGATGATCGAGCCAGTCCGTCCCTTGTCGAGCAGAAACTTGCCGAAGACCTGACACGCCAGCCGCAATGCTCGGACATTGATGTTGAAAATGTGGTCCCATTCCTCGTCGGTGATTTCGAGAAACGGCGTCGGCGAATTCGTCCCGGCTCCGTTGATCAGCACGTCGCAGTTGCGGCCGTGCTGGTCGAGATGTGCGACGATCGCCTCCAAGTCGGCGCGGCTGGTCGAGTCCGCTCGAAAGAACTCCGCGCTGCCGCCCGCATGTTGAATCGCGACGACACGAGCATTGCCATCGACTTCATCACGGCCGACGACAAGGACGTGCGCTCCAGCTCCGGCCAGCGCATCGCAAAACGCACCTCCCAGCGTGCCCGTGCCGCCGAT
>JAYVQJ010000527.1:0-1923 GCA_043777235.1 Planctomycetia bacterium | reverse complement strand
GTTCCAAGTTGCTGTAGCGGGACTCGCCAGAGTTCCGCCCCGAAGTCTGGCGACTTCGGCTACAGATAACCGCTACACGGCTGATGGAACCGCTCTAGAAGACGAGGGACGCATCAAAAGAGCGTCGGTTGGCTCGATGTATCGGGCGGTGTTGGAATTGAAAGGCCGAGATGACTCAGCGCGGCGGACGTCACGACTCGGCCGCGCGGAGTTCGTTGCAGGAAGCCGACGCGAAGCAGGAATGGTTCGATCTCGTCCTCTAGCGTGTCGGACGGGCAGCTCATGCTGTGAGCGATCGCAGACAGGCCGGCCGGGCCTCCCGCGAAAACGTTAATCAGCGTCAGCAGATACTTGCGGTCGAGTTCGTCGAGACCGACGTGATCGACTTCAATCATTTCGAGAGCCAACTTGGCGACGTCATCCGTGATGCGGCCCTGAGCTCGGCTGTCGGCGTAGTCGCGGCACCAGTACAGAAGATTGTTCGCTTTGCGCGGAGTGCCGCGGCTCCGTTTGGAAATCTCGGCGGCGGCAGCCGGTTCGATTTCGCTGCGCAACTTGCGAGCATTGCGATTCACAATCTCGGCCAGATCGTCGTCGTCATAGAAATCGAGATGCAGTCGATTCACGAAACGATCTCGCAGCGGTGCGGTCAGCAATCCACTGCGAGTCGTCGCGCCGATCACCGTGAATTTCTTCAGCGGCATGTTGATCGTGCGAGCGTTCATTCCCTCGCCGAGCGCGATATCGACTCGGAAGTCTTCCATCACCGGATAAAGAAACTCTTCGACGGCCGGCGGCAGCCGATGAATCTCATCCAGGAACAGCACCGAGCCGTAGGCGGCGTTCGTCACATACGGCAAGACATCCTTCGGAGCCGTGAGCGCGGGTGCCGAAGCGATTTGAAAATCGACGCCCAGTTCTTTGGGAATCACCGTCGCGAACGTCGTCTTGCCGAGACCGGGCGGGCCGTCGAACAGCAGATGCCCGAGCGGTTCATTGCGCTTCTTGGCGGCGTCGAGCATGATCCGCAGCCGCTCAACCGCCTTGCGCTGGCCGACGACGTCGTCGAGTTTTTGCGGCCGGAGTTCTTCGTCGTGCTTCTCGTCGTCGGGACGAAATTCGATGGCCGGTGGTTTGGGCGGCGGTTCGTTCGACGATGACGACTTCTTTAGCGATTCGTCGTCGCCGTTGATGATTCGTTGCCGCGCCATGACCTTCGACTCCGATCACGCCGACGTCAACTCGGCAGGAAGATTCACGTTCGTGGTCACCGTCTGAATGTCGTCCTGGTCTTCGAGAGCATCAATGAATTCGAGCACCAGCTTGCCGGTTTCGACATCGACGTCCACGAGCGTGCTGGGCACCTTTTGAATTTCGGCGATGTCGGTTGGGATCTTCGCGGCTTCGAAGGCTTCATTCACTTTTTGGAAGACGACGGCATCGCAGGTCACTTCAAATGACTCGCCGACTTTTTGCATGTCGTCCGCTCCAGCTTCGAGAGCGATCTCGAACAAGCGGTCCTCTTCGATGTGCTGAGCCGGAATCACGAACACTCCCTTGCGAGTGAACAGGTACGAGACGCAGCCGCTGCTGCCGAGGTTGCCGCCGTGGATTTTGAAAATTTCACGGACCTCACCGGCGGTTCGATTTCGGTTCTCAGTCAGAATGTCGCAGAGCACCGCCACACCGCCGGGGGCATAGCCTTCGTAGACCATGTCTTCGTACTGCTCGTCGCCGGCTTCGCCCGTGCCCTTTTTGACGGCGCGTTCGATGTTTTCCTTGGGCATGCTGTTCTTGCGAGCTTTCTCCAGCGCGTACCGCAGCGCGAGATTGCTCGCCGGATCGCCACCGCCGCCGCGAGCGGCCACGATGATCGCGCGGCTCAGCTTGCCGAACAGCTTGCCACGTTTCTTGTCTTGAGCG